>JAAYOX010000140.1 GCA_012520135.1 Clostridia bacterium | reverse complement strand
TCCGGTTTAAGAGTGTTGTCCGGTGGAGCCCATTCTGCTAATTTAAGAAACTGCACTCTTTTAGGGGCAATTATTGCACCGGGTATTGCTGTGCTGGCAAAAAATTTCGGTCATCAAATTCCCTTGCCCGGTTTGTATGGATTGGTGTTTGCAGCAGGTCTGTTTGGTCTGTGGGTTATTCTTACTTACGCACCGGCAGATACGCCCAATAAACCCATCATTAGCGAGGATTTTAAGCAGAGGCTGAGACGAATGTCCCTTATTTATCTGCTGCTCTGGTTTTCCTTAGTCATTGCCAATCTCAACGATCTGTTTTTCAGCCCTGCTCATGATGTTGTTTTAGCCAGCACCTTAGGGATTTTATGGCAGGTTTTCAGCATTACCCCTAGTGGGTATAGGTTAGTGGCTCTAATTGATGATTTACTGCCTTAAGAACATGAAGAGAGGAGGTGATAGAAGGATGAAAAAAAGACTGCTGATGGGTGTGATGACTTTAGTAGCTTTAATGGCACAAATGGGTGCCGCTTCAGCTTGTTGTTGGTTTGGCTATCAACCGCCTACACCTAAATCTTTGCAGAAATAGGAGCTGATCAACAGTGGAAGACATAAGGGTGCTGGCTTTTTTTTACATCGAACAGGCAGCTCTGATGAGTTTTATCGGAATGGGTTTAATTGGGATACGTTTGCCTTGGAAAAAAATTATGTTTATCGGAATACTGCAAGGGATGGTTGTTTACCTGTGTAGGGGTATTCTGTACAGTATTTATGGACTACCTTTTGGAACTCATACGTTGGTGTCTTTTGTTAGCCTGATTATATTGTTTTATCTAATTAGCAAGCAAAGCTTAGGGATCAGTCTTACAGCTACTGCTATTGCCTTTATCATAGAAATGTTAAGTGAAGGAATAATTGCACCGGTTCTTTATAACTATATATCGCCTCTATCTCTCCAAACATTAGACGACAATTTCTGGATTCATATTGGGCTAAGCTATTTGAGTGCTTGGTTGCAGCTGTTAACTGCAGCTTATTTGGCTTTGGCTAAAAAACCACTAATTAATATCGAGGCAAAAAAACAGAAAGTGTGACGTCCTTTGCGGAATTTCTTGCAAACTACTAAAAATAAAAAGATCGTTTGGCTGATTAACGTTGTTTCCCTTCAAGCGATGCTAGCCTTATTTAACGCTCTGTGGAACTATCTTGCGGTTCGTGAAATGATACAGGTTCCTTTAAACATTATTACTGTATTTTCTCTGGTGGTAGGCATTTTATTAACTATCACCGCCCTTGGTTTAATTAATGAAATAGTTCGTTTAAGCCGTAAAGAACAGGAATTGGAAATAAACAGGGCCGTTATGGCAAAAGATAAGGAGTTGATCCAAGTTCTGAGTACCCACCGCCATGATTTCCAAAATCACCTGCAAGTGATTATGGGACTGGTCCAGTTGGGTCGTAATGACGGTGCTGTCAATTATATTAAAGAAGTCACCAAAATTTTAAGGCAGGAGGCCTCCACTGCCCTTAGAATTAAAAACCTGGAAGTTGCAGCTCTATTTTCCATCAAAAAAATCGAAGCGGAAGAAAAACAGATTCAATTGCAATTAGAAATGCATTCGGATTTAGTAGGGCTGGTTATTCCCGCTACCGATATTTCCAGTATTTTAGGCAACCTATTGGAAAATGCTTTTGATGCTGTGGGAACAGTTGCAGAAACGGAACACCGGGTGGTTAGTGTCTCTTTTGCCGAAGATCAGCATCATTTTATTATTTCTGTGTTAAACAAAAGGCCATTGATTCCTAAAGAGATTCAATCGAAAATTTTTCAAAAAGGATTCAGTACCAAAGGAATGTCCGGTAGCGGGTTGGGGTTGGCAATCGTTAAGGAACTCACGGAAAAGCACGGCGGATCTGTACAATTGGTAAGCGATGCGGAAACAGGCACTTTATTTACTCTGAGATTCCCAAAGGCCTATGATAATCTGCCTGCTTGAGGCAATCTATTAGCTTAAACAATGACCAAGAAATTGGTCTTTTTTTGTGTCCAAACGGCTCGCAGGGATTTTATAGTTAATAGAGAATAATATAATTAAAATAAATATTTTAACAGGAGGTGCTGGCCAATGAAAAAACTGGAAGTAGTAGTCTTTAATCTGGTGGCTGCTATATCGTGCGCAGGAATCATATTTGCCAATCAAGTATGGTGGGTTGGATTATGGGTGCCGGTTCTGGCTTACGGTAATTATCTGATCCTACGCCAAAAACCGTGGGTCCAAGAAGATACGATAACCCGGATCTTTCAGGTGGCAAAGGGCAATTTCGAGGGAATTGAAAAAGCAGATGATCCTAAACTGCTGGAATTAGCTGCTTTTGTAAAACAATCGAATAATAGAATGCTCCACTCTTCCTGTGAGGTTTTGAAAATGAGTGATGATTTGGATAGATCGATTCAAGCATTGACGTCATCAGCGGAACAGGTTAGTTCCACTTGTGCCGGTATATCTGAGGATTTGCAGGAACAACAAAACATGGTACAGTCCGTGGCCAGAGCAGCAACTAAGATGATAGAAGCAAGTAAATTACAGAATCTCACCGTGGTTGAAAGCCAGACAATCGGTGAAGCCGCGTTGAAACAAACCATAGATTGTGAAAAATCCTCCAATTCATTAAAGTCCCAAATGGAGGAAATATCCGTTTCCACTGAGGAGCTTCATAGTATGACCTTGGCATTAAAGGATAAGGCCGGTGGTATAGCGGATATTGTGGGTAGTATTACCGCTATAGCGGAGCAGACCAATTTACTGGCATTAAATGCAGCTATTGAGGCGGCTAGGGCGGGGGAGAACGGCAGGGGCTTTGCGGTGGTGGCCGATGAAGTACGCAAGCTTGCCCAGGAATCCGGAGTAGCTGCTGAAAATATTGTAGGGATTATCCAGGAAATTC
>JAAYOX010000139.1 GCA_012520135.1 Clostridia bacterium | reverse complement strand
TCAACTTTTTCGTTTATGAACACGGCTGGACACCTTCCGCCTGTAAACTGAACATGGTTCTGGATAAGGAACGTAAAGCTGTCGGCAAGGAACTTGGGTATCACTTGCGTCCCATGGAAGATTTCAGCGGGATGCCCGACGACTATACCTGGCAGCAGCTATATGCAGCGGGCCATGGCTCTATTGCGCTTACCCCAATATGTGGCCCAAACAGCATATTCGATCGTTACTTGACTGAGGATGCACCTTTCGGTCTCGTTCCCTGGGCTGCTATCGGTGGATTGCTTGGTGTACCGATGCCCATGACTAACTCCTGTATTGATATTTACAATGTCATTCATGAAACAGATTGGCGTAAAAACGGTCTTGGTATAGAGGAATTGGGTATTGCCGGCATGACTAAAGAACAGCTTATTAAATATGTTCGTACCGGAGTTAAATAAAACAAGGGTAGTCTTTGGTATCTGTTTCGCTTTAAACCTGGTCCGGTATAAGTTATCTAGGCCAGGCTTGTCATCATGATTAATTGAAAGGAGTGGTAATGAGCAATACTCTATCAGAATTCTCATGATGTTAATGGCAGGCAAAGGCAGCTTGAATTGGGTGAAACTCACCCGGCTGCAAGGGGACTTCTGTAGATCTAAGTACCAAAATGAAAGGGAGGACACAACGTGAAGAAACTATTTGCAGTTTTGTTAATTGTTGTGCTGTCCGCATTTGCTTTGACCGGCTGCGGAGGTGGCGATAAGCCGGAGCCGCAGGCAGAAGGTACTACGGCTGATCAAACTTATTCTTTCCGTCTGGCGACTCACTACAACACTGCCCATCCCGGTTATGCAGCACTTGAACGAATTGTCGCCGATTTGGAGGAGCGGAGCAACGGTGCTATTAAAATTACTTTGTATCCATCCAGCCAGCTAGGTGATTACACGCTGACTTATGAAGATCTGATGAGAGGTTCTGTTGATTTGGCTCTGATCCCAATACCAAGCCAATATGATTCCCGCCTGGAAATGAATTTCATCCCGTACCTGGTTACGGATTATGCTGACATGGAAACCGCTTTTGGACCGGATTCCTACTTCTTTAAAGAATACAGCAAAATCCACGGTGAATTAGGTGTTAAATTGCTGGGTATTTACGTTGAAGGTTTAATCGGCTTTGGCTTTACCGATTTGCCGGCTAACTATGCCGATGCAAACGTCTGGAAAGGCGACATGGTCCGTTGCCCCGCAATTGAAGTTTATAACCTGGTCACCGAAGACATGGGTTATTCTGCTACCACCATCCCCTATGCAGACCTTTACAGTGCCTTGCAGACCGGCATTGTCGATGGTTGGATTGGCGGTACACCGCAGTTGAACTATACGGATTTCAAAGATGTGATAAAATACTACGTCGCTTACAACGTGTTTGCAGAGAACATCGGTTTCTTCATGAGCCAGCAAGTATTTGACAGTCTGCCGGCGGAATACCAGGCCATGATTGAAGACGCCTTTATGAAAGAAGCTATCCATAGTTACGCAGTTGCTGAAGAACTGGACCAGGAAGCCATCAAGGGCATGGAAGAATATGGCATTGAAATACTCTACCTGACTGACGAAGAAATGCAGGCTTATGTTGATGTGGTTAAAGAAAAGACCTGGCCTAAACTCAGTGACAATATTGGCGAAGATGTCATGAACAAGCTGGTTGAGGCTATGAAATAGCCAGAGTTGTCGATCTGCCCGTAAAGGGGACCCTTTACGGGCAGATCATACCTTCCGGTGAGTGATGACTTTAGAGAAGGGGTTGGCATCGATGACTTTCTCCGGCTTTGAGATTACCAAAACCCGTTTTTGGAAGTTACTGCTGGTGTTAATAAAATACATGATGATTTTGTGCAGCGTTGCCGCTACCGGTTGCATTATTTACTCTGTGGTTCTTAGATACATCTTTAAAAAGAATTTTTATGGTTCGGATGAAGTAATATTGCTGTTTGCTTTCTGGCTTTACTTTATGGGTGCCGTTTACGGCAGTTATGAAAACAGCCATATCAAGGCAGACCTGTTGAATGTCTATGTCAAGAATATCCGTATCAAAGATTTTTTCAACCTTATTGCTCAGGTAATTATGATAGCGGTAAACTTAGTTCTCATCACCTGGTCTTGGGATTTTTTCCTGTGGGGTCTGGAGAAAATGCCACGCACCACCGGCTTGAAAATTCCGCTTGTCATTCCACAGAGTGCGGTTTTTTTCGGTATGTTGTTGATGGCCTTCTATCATATCGTCCATTTCATCAGAAATGTTTTCAGCTATATCAAATTCGGTTACTTTTCCACACCCCAGTATGGTGATTATATGACCGCTGCAGCAAAGGCAAAATTCCCTCAGGCTGCTGTCCCGCTAAAACATGAAATTGTTAACGGTAACGGCGAAGGAGGTGAGCGCTAATGGAAGTCACTATCGGAATTATCATCCTTATTGTTACTTTGGTCTTTGGTGTCCCCATTCCATTCGCATTTGGGGCTACGGTGATTTGGCTTGCCGCTTCCCTTGGCTTTCAGACCGACTTTCTGCTTTCCGCAGGTTACAACCAGCTTAATTCTGTAGTATTGCTTGCTATTCCGTTGTTCATCCTGGCCGGGGGGGTTATGGAAAAGGGGCGAATTGGTGAAGCGCTCATCGGTTTGGTGGAAAAGTTCGTCGGTCGTGCCAAAGGCGGCCTTGGAGCCGCAGCAGTTGTTGCCAGCGCTGTTTTTGGCTCTATTTCCGGCAGTGCTTCTGCGACCTTGTCCTGCATCGGTTCCATTATGGAACCACGCATGACCGAGTCGGGTTATGACAAGGGGTATACGGCAGCTTTAATGGCGGCTGCTTGCCCTTTAGGTCTTCTAATCCCGCCCAGCTCTGCTCAAATTCTATATGCATGGTCCAGTAACACCTCGGTATTGGCCTGCTTTACTGCTACCATTGTCCCAGGCATAATCTTGACTGTTCTGTTGTGTATTGTCAACTTTTTCTTGGTCCGCAAGATGCCCATTAAGGTTGTGGAAAAAGAGCCTCCTCGTATTTGGATACAAGATACCGGACGCAAAAGTATAAAAGCCTTCCCTGCTCTGCTGATGCCGTTTATTATTTTGGGTGGTATTTACGGGGGAATTATGACTCCTACCGAAGCTGCTGCGGTCAGTGTTTTATATGCCATCCCGGTGGGAATCTTTATTTATCGGGGATTGACTTTCCGTGGCTTAATTGATGCCATTGCCGATACTTCCACCACTACCGGTGTTGTCATGGTCATGTTTTTCCTGGTGATGATTATGAGCCGCTTGTTAGTTATGGAGAATGTTCCGAACCAGATCGCCGCTGCTTTGTTGAGCATCACTGATAACAAATATGTCATCCTGATCATGATTAATCTGTTCATGATTATCATTGGCATGCTGATGGATGACGTGAGTGGTATTCTGCTGTGCACTCCCATTTTGCTTCCCATTGTTGTGGAGATCGGTGTACATCCTGTTCATTTTGCTGCCATACTTGGTGTCAACTTGGGAATGGGTAATATTACACCGCCGACGGCGCCGATGCTTTATCTGAGCGGTCGGGTCTGTCGGGCTACAATCAACAAAATGTTATCGCCGACGATTATCCTGATTATCTTTGCCTGGATACCGACTTTGCTGATTACCACCTTTATACCTGAGGTGGCCTTATGGCTTCCCAAACTCATCCTGCCCAAACTCTTTATGTAATGAACCGGAACGGTAAGCACAGTCAAACGGGAATTCTTTTCATGATGTTTAGGAGGACGATGGGATGAAATTGAAAACACGTTTATTTGGCCATACCTATTCCTTTAAGGACATAAAAGAGGTGCTGGCAAAAGCAAACGAAGTCAAATCCGGGGACATTTTAGCAGGAATCACCGCCGAAAACGCCCAGGAAAGGGTTGCTGCCAAATATGTATTGTCCCAGTTGACTTTGGAAGACTTACGCTTAAATCCTGTAGTCCCCCTGGAGGAAGATGAAGTCTCCAGAATCATTGATGGGGACATTAATGAGACTATTTACCGGGATATTAAAAACTGGTCCGTGGCTGAACTAAGAGAGTTCATTCTTGACACGGAAACCACCGGGGCTGACATAGCCAGGATCAGCCGGGGGATGAATGGTGAGATGGCAGCAGCGGTAGCCAAATTGATGAGCAACCTGGATTTAATCCTTGGCGCATCTAAAATCAATGTTACGGCCCATTGCAATACAACCATCGGCATCCCCGGCACCTTGGCCGCCCGGCTGCAGCCAAATCACCCGACAGATGATACGGAAGGAATACTGGCCAGCATTAGGGAAGGCCTGGCTTATGGGGTGGGGGATGCTGTGATCGGCTTGAATCCGGTAGATGACTCCATTGATGCTACCATGCGCAATTTAGAGGGAATGTATAATTTTGTCGCCGAATGGAAAGTACCCACCCAGATCTGTGTGCTGGCCCATATTACCACCCAGGTGCAAGCATTGGAAAAGGGAGCCCCCCTCCACTGCCTGTTTCAGTCTATCGCAGGAAGTGAAAAAGCTAACGAGGCATTCGGTATTAACGCAGCCATCTTGGGTGAGGCTTATGAACTGGGGCTCAAAGAAGGTCGGGCAACCGGTCCGAATATTATGTATTTTGAAACCGGCCAGGGGTCGGAGCTCTCTTCCAACGGCCATCACGGGGCCGATCAGGTAACCATGGAAGCTAGGTGTTACGGTTTAGCCCGGCACTACAAACCCTTCCTGGTCAATACCGTAGTCGGCTTTATCGGACCTGAGTATCTATATGATTCCCGCCAGGTAATCAGAGCCGGACTGGAAGACCACTTCATGGGCAAATTGCTGGGGGTTCCCATGGGATGC
>JAAYOX010000138.1 GCA_012520135.1 Clostridia bacterium | reverse complement strand
GTGGACCAGACCATTATCTGGTCCTTGCGCATGCCCAGGGTTATCCTGGCCGCTTTGGTAGGCGGTGCCTTAGGGGTAACAGGCGGTGCTTTTCAGGCTTTTTTCAAGAATCCACTGGCTGATCCCTATATAATCGGGGTATCCTCAGGGGCAGCCTTAGGTGCAACGGTCGGTATTGTGACCGGGGCAGCCACTACCCTAGGCTTAATGAAAATCCCCTTTTTTAGCTTTTTGGGTGCCATGCTCACAACCTGGCTTGTCTATTCCCTGGCCAAAACCGGTAAAAAGATTGTGGCAGCTACCCTATTGCTGGCCGGTGTCGCCCTTAACTCTTTTATGTCGGCCATTATGTCTTTTCTCATGGTTATTAACTCTGAAAAGATAGAAAAAGTATTTTTATGGCTTATGGGCAGTTTCGCCAGCCGAACCTGGCAACATGTCTCAATTGCTGCCCCTTTAATTTTGATTGGGGTCTTGATTATTTTTGCCATGGCCAAAGATCTTAATGCCATGGTCTTTGGCGACAGCACGGCCCAGCATTTAGGAATAGATTTAAAAAGGGTTCAGCTTGTCCTTTTATTGGCCTCTTCTTTAACAGCGGCAGGACCCGTAGCTATTTGCGGTACCATAGGCTTTGTAGGTCTAATTATTCCCCACATGGTAAGAATCTTGGCGGGACCGGATCATAGGATACTTCTCCCCTTTTCCTTTTTGCTCGGGGGCACGGTTATGGTGATAGCCGATACTTTGGCCCGGAGTCTTTTTGAGCCGTTGGAAATTCCCATTGGCATTATTACCGCTCTGTTTGGCGGCCCCTTCTTTATTTATTTACTAAAAAAGAAAAAAGCCGTCAGTTTATAGGAGGTTTATCATGAACCTTTCTTTAGAAGCACACCAAATAACTTTTCGCTATGCCCAGGAAAATGTACTAGAAGGGTTGAGTTTAGAGATCAATCAGGGCGATTTCGTGTCCATTATTGGTCCTAACGGATCAGGTAAATCCACTCTGCTCAAAAATATTACTGCTGAATTCAGTCCGCAAGAGGGAGTTGTCCTGTTGGAAAATCAGGATATTTTTAAAATAAAGAAAAAAAATTTAGCCCGCAAAATGGCTGTTGTCCCTCAAGAAACTGCGGCTGAATTTTCTTTTTCGGTCTGGGAGACCGTCCTTATGGGTAGAATGCCTCATCAAACAAGATTCCAAACCGATTCCGAACAAGATTTGGCTATTACCCGTAGGGCTATGGAACTGAGCAATGTTTGGCATTTAAAAGACAGGTTGATTACTGAGCTGAGCGGAGGAGAAAAACAACGGGTTATTGTAGCCCGGGCTTTAGCTCAAGAACCACAGATCCTGCTGCTTGACGAACCAACCTCCCATTTGGATCTCCAGCACCAGCTGGAGTTGTTGGAATTACTGCAGAGTTTGAATCAGACTAAAGGGTTAACTGTGATCGCGGTTTTGCACGACTTAAACCTGGCAGCCCAATTCAGCCAAAAAATTATCTTGCTCAACAAAGGCCGGATCGTTGCCTATGGTGATCCGGCTGAAGTGCTGACTTCCAAAAACATCCTGGAAAGCTACCATATCGAAGTAGCCATTGCCGCCAACGAAATCACAGGGCGTTTTAATATCATCCCTCTTAGCAAGCACAAAGGAAAAAATAAAAAAGCCCGAAATTTCAAGATTCATTTGCTTTGCGGGGGTGGCAGCGGTGTGTATTTAATGGAACAATTGCATCAAGCCGGTTATTCCGTAAGCTGCGGGGTTCTGAATATCGGCGATTCCGATTGGAAAAAAGCGAAGGAGTTGCAGCTGGAAGTTGCTGAGGAGGCTCCTTTTGCCCCTATCGGGCCGGCAGCTCTTCAAGTGAACGCAGGTTTGATTCAAAAAGCAGATGTAATTATCGTCCTCCCTGTTCCTTTTGGCACGGGCAATTTAGCTAACCTGCAGCAAACGGCGGAGGCTCTGCGAATTTATGGGAAGAGAGTAT
>JAAYOX010000012.1 GCA_012520135.1 Clostridia bacterium | reverse complement strand
GCTGTGGAAAAGGTTAAAGGAGTGAAACCTGAGAAGCAAAGTGAAAAAGCACCAACTACAGTAGAATTAGCAATTAGTGCATATCTGCCGGATGATTATATTGAGCAGTCAACTTTTAAAATGGAAATGTACCGCCGCTTGGCAGATGCCAAAACCGTGGAGGAAATTGATGAAGTAGATGAAGAACTGCTGGACAGGTTTGGGGAATTGCCTCTCCCCGCCAGAAACTTGCTTAGAATTGCTTCCCTGCGGGTGACAGCCGGGAGTTTGGGAATTAAGAGAATTGTCCAGACCGGCAAAGAAATTGAAATTGAAGCTGCTGGGGATTTCCCCCTTAAAGGAGAAAAGCTGATGCTTTTGGCTCAGGAGTTTCCACGTCGCCTTAGCTTCTCCACTGCCGGTGGATTGGTTATCAAGCTTAAGGTATTGGAACAGCCAAGGGATGGTTTGCTGGAAGTGCTGGAAAGACTTTTAAATACTATGAAATACCTTGCCAGTGAGAAAACAGGTTGATATAATGGGCATGTCTATGTGTAGGAGCTAATTTTAGGAAGGTAGTGATGGGATGAGGAGAATTACCAAGGCAATCCTGTTGGGAATGCTGATGGTTTTCCTGGTTGTAGGGGGATGCAGCAAGCAAAATGCAGAGATTGTGGCTGAGGTAAACGGAACTCAATTGACCAGAAAACAGTTGGATGAAAAAGTTGACAAGATTAAAAAGGAATTTGAAATGTACGGCCTTCAACTGGATGGTGAAGAAGGAGCAGAGATGCTGGCCATGTTGGAAAAGGAAGGCCTAAATCAGCTCATCATGGAAACAGTTTTTTATGATGAGGCTAAGAAGCAGAATATTTCTGTCAGCGATGAAGAGATTCAAGACTTTTACGATCAATTAGTGGAAGTCTACGGTGAAGAAGTATTTACCGGAATGATGAAGCAGCAGAATATAACGGAAAAACAGCTGAAAGCGGATATTGAACTAATGCTTTTGCAAAACAGTCTTTTCGATAAGGTTACCGCAGATGTTAATGTCAGTGAAGAGCAAATAAGAGAGTATTTTGAAGCTAACAAAGAGAATTTAATTCAATACCGGGCCAGCCATATTTTAATTATGCCGGATAAGGAAGCCGAAGATCAGGAAAAAGCTGACCAAGAAGCAAAGGCCAAAGCAGAGGCTTTAATCCGGGAACTGGACCAGGGAGCTGATTTTGCCCAGTTAGCCAAGGAAAATTCCGCCGACGGTTCGGCGGCTAACGGCGGCGATTTAGGTCAGTATTTTACCAAACCTCAAAGTCCTTATGTGCCCGAGTTTACCGAAGGAGCAGTGAGCTTGGCTCAGGGGGAATATACCAAGGAGCCGGTAAAATCTACTTTCGGCTATCACATTATCAAGTTAACGGAGAAAAAGGACACCTTGGATGAGCTTAAAGCAGATATCGAGGCACAGTTAATAAGCAGCGAAAAGAACCGGCTATTTGATGAATATTTTTCCAAAGCCATGGAAGAGGCAGACATTGTTAACTACCTGGAGCAAGAAGAAGCCGGTGAAGCAACAGAATAACCATGCATTACAAAACCCGTCGTTTTGGCGGGTTTTGTTTTTGACAATTAGCAATGTACCCAATCGGTGTTAATCGTGGGCTTCAGAGGAGCCCGGTTTGGGGATGAGCTCGGTCGCCTCGGATGCCTCCGAAATCGCACCCTGCGGGCGCTCATACCGTCGGCATTTTTCCTCAGGCTCCTTCGCTCTTTTGATTTTGGCTCCAATTCAGCCCTTCGATTAACACCGATTAGCCCTGTTTGTTAAATTCGCCATAATGACGGGTTATTTTTATTATGTTTATTGCAGCGATGCATAATACTGGCTCGAAAAGCGAATTATAGTATTACTTCATAAACCAGTAAGCTGCAGCGGTAAGCGTTATGGGGACTAGCCTATTTTTGTAAAGGTTTATAAGTTTTTTTTTGAGACAGTGGAAAAAAATGAATAATTGGGCTGATGTCCATATATACTAGGATTGAAAACTCCTAGAAATCAGGCCAAAGGAGGGATAACGCGGAAATGAAGGCTACAGGTATTGTACGACGCATTGACGATCTAGGTCGAGTAGTTATTCCCAAAGAGATTCGCAGGACTCTTCGGATTAGGGAAGGAGATCCGTTAGAGATTTTTGTGGATCGGGAAGGGGAAGTTATTCTAAAAAAGTATTCGCCCATCGGTGAACTAGGTGATTTTGCTAAGGAATATGCTGATTCTTTGCATGAGGCAATTGGCCATATAGCTTGCATTACCGACCGGGATACTATTATCGCGGTGGCGGGTGCACCGAAAAAGGAGTTTCTGAATAAACCTATTGGAGCAGCTGTGGAAAAAGTAATTGAAGAACGCAAATCGGTCCTCATTAATGATCCTGGTCAGCATAATACTTGCAAGAGCTGCATTACGGCAGACGAAGATGAATGTAGTTATTCAGCGGAGGTGATAGCTCCTATCATTGCAGAGGGGGATCCTATCGGAGCAGTAATACTGTGTTCCAAAGATCCCGATACCAAAATGGGCGAAATGGAAGTTAAACTGGCAGAGACAGCAGCCGGCTTTTTGGCCAAACAAATGGAACAGTAACCTGAGGGCGTCTAAAGACGCTCTTTTTTATTCTATTTCCATGGGGGCTTGTATATCTTTATTAGAGGAGAAAAACCGATGAAAGGGTGGCCCCATGGCTAAACAAGGATTATACAAAGGGACTGTGATACTGGCCTTAGCCGGGTTTTTTACTAAACTGATCGGCGCTTTGTACCGGATTCCTTTAGCTCGTTTGTTGGGAGCGGAAGGAATGGGGCTCTATCAAATGGCTTATCCTTTATATACGATGCTACTGGCCTTATCTGCAGCAGGTATGCCTGTAGCTGTATCTATTTTAGTGGCAGACAAACTCTCCAGGCATGACCGGTTTGGTGCCAATCGAGTTTTGAAAGCATCATTCTTCATTATGGCTTTAGTGGGAGCTGTGTTTTCTTTTGCTGTCTATTGGGGTGCCGGTTTTGCCGCCAACAGCATCCTCCACGAACCCAGGGCCTATTATGCCATTGTAGCCATTGCTCCGGCAGTCTTCTTTGCCTCTCTGTCCGCGGTATTTCGAGGCTATTTTCAAGGTTTTCAGGAAATGGGCCCTACGGCCCTTTCGCAAATTGTGGAGCAATTGGTGAGGGTGGCAACCGTATTACTACTGGTTTATTATCTTTTGCCTTTCGGTCTGGAAATAGCAGCGGCCGGGGCAGCTTTTGGAGCGGTAACAGGAGGCATTGCTTCTTTGTTGTTACTAATTATCGTTTTCAAAAGAGTCCGTAAGCGGGAAATGGTTAATTATCGCGCTAAAACACCCGGGGAAGGAATTTTTTCAGTAGGGCCTCGCCTGGCAAGTATTGCTCTCCCCCTTTCTTTGGGAGGAATAGTGCTCCCTTTAATGCAAGTAGTAGATGCCTCAATTGTTCCTTTGCGGTTGCAGGCTGCCGGCTACTCACCCAGTCAGGCAACTGAACAATTCGGCCAACTGGCAGGCATGGCTGCCACTTTAATTAATTTACCGGCTATTATTACGGTAGCGCTTGCTACCAGTCTTGTGCCTGCTGTTTACGAGGCCTTCGCAAGCCGGAACAACTATCTGGTCAGAAGCAGAATCCGGACGGCTTTAAGAGCCACAGTCTTGCTGATGTTACCTGCTTCTGTGGGTCTATGGGCTTTAGCTACCCCTATCAGTGTTCTCCTTTATGATTTGGCCGAGGTGGGCAGGCCTCTAAAGTGGTTAGCACCGGGAATCCTGTTTTTCGGCTTGTATCAGGTATGCGCCGGAGCGCTCCAGGGGCTGGGTAAAACTTATTTGCCTGCGGTTCACCTGCTGGTAGGGGTAGTAGTAAAGAGTTACCTGAGTTACTGGCTGGTTACCTGGCCTTTTTTAGGCATCAACGGAGCTGCTTTGGCTACGGTCATTGGTTTTATAGTGGCTTTTGTGTTAAACTATAAAGCGTTAAAAAGATTAACCAATTCAGGCTTTTCCTGGAGGAGTATCCCTCTGTTAAAGCCGGGAATTGCCTCAGGGTTAATGCTAATTATTGTTTACTTGTCTTATGGCTGTCTGGAACCGGTATTGGGTAATAATATTAGTACTTTATTCACCGTAGTTATCGGAGCTTGTGCTTACGGGATTGCCTTATTGATTGTAGGCGCTGTTGAAGCAAATGACTTGGAACATTTACCGGGAGGCCCCTTCAAGACGGGAACAGTCAATGTTTTGAAAAAATTTCGTTTGCTAAAATGAATGTATAAGAGCCGGCATTATGGAACAAATTAGAAAAGGAAGGTTAGCTCATGAATGATACGGAGGAAAAAATTCTTTACCCCATGGACCCCTTGGTACAGATTATGAAGCAATTGCGGGGACCTAACGGCTGTCCCTGGGATAAAGAGCAGACCCATGACAGCCTCAAAAGATATTTGATTGAAGAGACCTATGAGGTAATTGAAGCAATTGAACTGGGCGACATGTATAAACTGCGGGAGGAGTTGGGAGACTTATTATTACAAATCGTTTTTCACGCCGAATTGGCCAGTGAGCAAGGTGCTTTTGACATTAATGACGTGATTAACGGCATTGTCACCAAGATGGAAGAACGGCATCCCCATGTGTTTGGCCGGCAGCAATTGGAGACGGCAGAAGAAGTGCTGGATAATTGGGAGCAAATAAAAGACAAAGAAAAAGCCAAGGCAGGTAACAGGGATACTCTGATGGATGTGCCAAGAGGTCTTCCGGCACTGTTAAGGGCGGAGAAGATCCAAGCCCGGGCTGCTCGGGTGGGTTTTGATTGGCCTGAACTGCAAGGTGCTTGGGATAAAATAGAGGAAGAAAAAGAAGAACTGCTGGCAGCACTTCGGGGAGGGGCTCAAGAAGACATTAAGAATGAATACGGAGATTTGTTGTTTGCCCTGGTAAATGTAGCCCGGTTTTTGAAAGTGGATCCTGAGGAGGCTTTGGGTCATACTATCGACAAATTTATACAAAGGTTCCGAAGTATGGAAGAGCAGGTCAAAGAACAAGGCCTGAAATTAAGCGATTTGAGTCTTCAGGAATTGGACAAGCTATGGGATGAGGCAAAAGTGAGAGAAAATAATGGAAAAATTTCCTGCAAAAACGGGATTTAGGCAGGAATTCGGGGGACTTTAGCGAATTGCTAACACGGTATTTATTATTTCCTTAGGAGGGATCTGGTTGAACAAGACTGATCTTGTAAACGCTGTGGCCGAGAAAGCGGAACTGACCAAAAAAGAAGCCGAAAGGGCACTTAGTGCTGTGTTTTCTAGTATCGAAGAAGCTCTTGCCCAAGGTGACAAGGTACAATTGGTAGGTTTCGGTACGTTTGAGGTAAGGGATCGTGCCCAGCGTACAGGTAGAAACCCCAAGACCGGTGAGGAAATTATTATTCCTGCATCTAAGGTACCTGCATTTAAGCCGGGTAAAGCGTTAAAAGAAGCAGTTGATAAGTAAGGGCCATTTTTAGCAATACAATGAGAAAAATCAGGTGTTCAACCTGATTTTTTGTCTAATAGGGTGATAAGGAAATGCGTCTTGACAAGTGGTTGAAAGTAGCTCGTATTATTAAAAGGAGGACGGTTGCCAAAGAGGTTTGCGATGCGGGCAGGGTTTTTGTTAACGGACGTCCGGCGAAAGCCGGCACCGAGTTGAAAATAGGCGATGAAGTGTCTTTGACTTTGGGGCAACGTACCGTCAAGGTCAGGGTATTAGCCACTCCCGATACAGTACGGGCCAACGAAGCACACACCCTGTATGAAGAGCTTTAAACAGCTTAATACATAAAACAACCCCTTCTGGAAAAGCTAAACTAGAAAGATTTTTTGTGAAGGGGTGTTTTTATGGGGTTCACGGGTACGGTTTCCAGGATGGGGCTAACAATTTTGGCAGTGGTGATCCTACTAATCACAGGATGTAACCAGCCGGCTCAACGTCCTGATGCCTCGGACAAGAAGCTGAAAGAAGAGCCGGTGATCAGCTTGTATATGCACGAAACGGGAGAAACAAAAGAAATTGGTATAGAGGAATATTTAGCCGGAGTAGTTGCAGCTGAAATGGATCCGGAATGGCCTGATGAGGCTTTGGCAGCTCAAGCGATTTTAGCCAGAACTTTTACCATGAAGAAAATCGAAGAAGGGGGCGTTAAAGCCCGGGGTACCGATGCTTCCACCAATATAGAAGAGTTTCAGGCCTATGATGAAACCCGCATTAACGACAAAGTGCGACAAGCGGTTCAACGAACTCGGGGGGAAGTAGTAACTTACCAAGGCAAATATATCAATGGTTGGTTTCATGCGGACAGCGGGGGTAAAACAGCTTCCTCCGCCGCAGAGGGTCTTGAGTTTCGCCAAGAACCAACTCCTTACATTACCAGCGTTGAAGATCCGGGACATGAGATTACCGTTCCTGAAAATAAAGCCTGGACAGCTACCTTTACTGTCGGCGAAGTGCAGCAGGCGGTAGCTCAGGCTACCGGTTCAGATCCGGGGCCGGTGACCGGCATTAAAGTACTGAAGAGAGGTCCTTCCGGTCGAGCCACCAGTATTCAGGTGAATGATAAAACCCTCAGTGCTGCAGCCCTACGGTTGGCCTTAGGCAGTGAAAAGCTGCGTTCCACTTTAATCGAAGAGCCCCAGCTTACCCAAGGGCAGGTAGTGTTTAAAGGAAAAGGTTATGGGCACGGTGTAGGTATGAGTCAATGGGGAGCAAGGGCTTTAGCGGAGCAAGGGAAAAAGGCAGAGGAAATCGTCACTTACTTTTTCCGGGACGTAAAAATTGAAACAAGATGGGAATAACCAAAAACCTTGCAGGTGAGCATATCATTTAAGCAGCCTGCAGGGTTTTTTGCATATTTGGGGGTGAATGGGCATAAGTATTTTTGAGACTAGGTTTTTGCCAGGAGGGGACGCCATGGAAAATCGGCAACATAGTCTGGTGTTAAGAGAAAGAACCAGTTTTTCGGCTACAGGAGTAATCCATGTAGATAACTACGACGAAAATATCATTACACTGCATACAACGATGGGGATTCTAACCGTTAAGGGAGAAGAGCTGAAAATCAGCAATCTGAGTGTAAATGAGGGAACTCTTGAAGTCAGTGGTAAAGTTGATGAATTAATCTATTCCGAGAACCAAGGGAAAAAAGCCAAAGGAATGTTGCAAAGAATCTTCAAGTAAGTGGGCGGTGATACTCTTTGGTTCCTGTCGTGGAGCAGTTTCATTCATTTTTTTTTACGGTGGCCGTAGGATTATTAATGGGTATTATCATCGACGCCTACCGGAGTTTTGGTTATCGCCGGCGTCCTGGCTTTTTGGTAACCGTGGCAGGGGATCTTCTTCTTTGGCTGTTTCTGACTGGGTTGGTCTTTTTTTTATTACTCTTAAATAATTGGGGAGAAGTCAGGGCCTATGTGTTAATCGGTATGGCCTTGGGTTTTCTGATTTATCGAAAATGGTTTAGTGCCTTCATGCTTCGCCTTTGGCACCGAATTTTTTTTGTTATAGGCAGGATTTTTAAAATAACCCTTTTTCTAGTCTTGTTTCCCGTCAAGCTGCTTCAGAAAATACTTTTCCTGCCCCTTGGCCTCATTAGCATGGCGTTGGATTGGGTAACCCGGATGCTTGCGCTGGGAGCTCGCAAAGCGGGAATTCGACCCCGGCGCTGGATGAAAAATTTATTTAGACGATGGGGCCGTAACAAAAACCAATAAGATTTGTTCTGCCTGTTGACAAATAGCGTAAGGCTGATAATGATTTGCGGAGCGGGCGTTGTGCCCACAGCTGTCGGCAGCTTGCTGCCGGTAACGGCGTAGGGGCTTCGCTTGAGCTGTGCAAATATTATCAGTCTTACGCTGTCTAGCGAAAATGGTACTTTGTCTACAGTCTAAATAAATAAGATTTGTTTT
>JAAYOX010000137.1 GCA_012520135.1 Clostridia bacterium | reverse complement strand
GGGTCTCCCTCGTCGGCGTTACAGACCACGTATTTCTTGTTGCCTTCGGATTTATAAGCAAATTCCCACTTCAAGCCCGTAGGGAAACCGGCACCACCTCGACCACGAAGGCCAGATTTTTTAACTTCTTCAATCACTTCCGGCTGTGTCATAGCCAGAGCCTTTTTCAGGCCTTCGTAACCACCGTGGCTGAGATACTCTTCAATGTTTTCCGGATCAATCTGACCGCAACGTTGAAGAACAACTTTCTTTTGTTTAGCATAGAACAAAATGTCCTGATAACGTTGTATTTTTTCCTTGGTAACAGGATCTTGAAACAGCAGCTTGTCAAGGATTTGTCCATTAACCAAGTGCTGCTCGACGATTTCTGGTATATTATCTTGTTCCAGTTTACAATAAAAAACATCTTCCGGTTCTACAATCATAATGGGACCTTGTTCACAAAACCCGTGACAGCCGGTCTTTACTATCTGAAAAGCATCGGTTAAACCATGCTTTTTTAGTTCTTCCGCCAATCTGGCAGAAAGCTTTCCTGAACCGGAGAGCAAACATCCCGTATCACTACAAAGTAAAAGCCGTCTCAATTTACCCACCCCCTACTCATATTGAGCCAATATCTTGGCCACATCATTTTTCGTCAAGCGACCATGGGTATCGTCGTTAATCGTCAGGACCGGAGCCAAGCTACAAGCTCCTAAACAGGCTACAGATTCCAATGTAAAACTAAGGTCTTCCGTGGTCTCTCCATTCTTGATGCCCAATTGTTTCTGGAGCTCGGCGAGAATTTCGCCCCCACCGCCAACATAGCAGGCGGTTCCCTGACATACTCTGATAATATACCGTCCCCGCGGTTTCAAATTAAACTGAGCATAAAAAGTAACAACTCCATAGACTTGACTGATGGGCAGTTTCAATTCGGCGGCTATGCTCTTCAACACTTCCTGAGGCAAATAGCCGTAAATGTCCTGAGCAGCCTGTAAGACCGGAATTAATGCTCCTTGCTGCCCCCGGTATTTGGCAAAAACCTCTTGTAATTGCTGTTCCTTGTCTGTAGTCTCACATGAACAGCTACAACAACACTTACTCATCGGACTCCCCCTTCTCTTTATTTCCTCCATTTACAATTATTTGGTTGTCGGACAAAGCCAATCCTGAAATAAGTTAGACAAAAACTCCCGGTTTCCTGCTTCTGGCTGAGAGTAATCTTATTAACTACCCACTTTACTTGTCCACAAAGTACAAGCCCATATTATCGGGTTATAAACACCTTTATCCACATTATCCACAGAAAAATGTTCCACAAAACGCCCGTTCTGTGGATAACTCACTAATAACTATATCATTTTTTCCCTTACAAAACTACAACCAATTTCTCCTTGTTAGCTTGATAAAGCCTTATCCAAAGGTAGGTATGGAACTGCATTCAAATCTAAACCGGCAAAATCGCCTAATTGGTAGCGGTAATAAGCAGCACAGGCAATCATGGCTGCATTATCAGTGCAATAAACCAGACTGGGCCAAATCACCTTAAGGCCATGACTTTCAGCCGTAGCAGTTAATTGCTCCCGCAACCGCTGATTAGCCGCTACTCCCCCGGCTAAAGCAATGGTCTCCAAACCATGAGCAGTGGCGGCATTAATGGTTTTTTCCACCAGCACCTCCACTACTGCCTCCTGGAAACTGGCACTGACATCGGGAACCGATATCTCCTCTCCCCTTTGCTTGGCATTGTGGAGATAATTTAATACGGCTGATTTTAAACCGCTGAAGCTAAAGTCCAAACTCCCTTCTTCCAGCCAAGCCCTGGGAAAAGCAATCGCTTCCCGGTTGCCTGTTCGAGCGGCTTTTTCAATTACAGGGCCTCCCGGATAGCCTAATCCCAATGACCGGGCGATCTTGTCAAAAGCCTCCCCTGCTGCGTCATCTCTGGTGGCCCCTAAAATACTCAGTTGTTCATGGGACTGCCAATGGACCAGGCTGGTATGTCCCCCGGATACTACCAAACATAATGCCGGTAACTTTAAATCGGGATGTTCAAGTAGGTTGGCATAAATATGCCCTAACAAATGATGAACCCCAATCAGGGGTTTCTTAAGGGCATAAGCCAATGCTTTCGCTTGAGCAACACCAACCAGCAGTGCTCCCACTAACCCGGGCCCGTAGGTCACGGCTACCGCATCCAAGTCCTGCAGGGCAACCCCGGCCTCAGCCAAGGCAGTATCCACCACCGGAATAATTTGCTCCAAATGCCGGCGGGAGGCAATCTCAGGTACTACCCCACCAAACTTTTGATGAACCGGAATTTGAGAAGCAATAATATTGGACAGTACCCGGTGTTTTCCTGATAATACGGCTGCCGACGTTTCATCGCAACTGGTTTCCAAGGCCAGGATCAGGGTATCCTTATTCATCCCTTCTTCAACTCCTGCAAACAAATTTAGTCTCCTCTTAAATCCAGCAAGTGTTTCCACATAATAATGGCATCTTCCTTAGTATCGGAGTAGTAACCTTTCCGCAAACCTGCCGGTACAAAACCTACTCGCCGGTACAGTTTTTGAGCCGGCTCATTGGAGGGGCGAACTTCCAAGGTAATTTTATCAGCCCCTAGGACTACCGCTCGCAACATTAGTTCTTCCAGGAGGTATCGTCCCAGTTGCCTACCCCGAAAATCAGGATGAACCGCAATGGTAGTTACATGGGCCTCATCAATAATGATCCACATGCCCATATAGCCCACCACTTGCTCCCCCTGAAGACAAACGTAATAATAGGCAAACTGGTTATCACTCAGTTCCCGTAGATAGGAATTCCGGGACCAAGGTGTAGGAAACGATACTTGTTCGATATCCAAGACCTGGTCCAAATGCTCTTTTTCCATTGGTATGATAATCAATTCCTCTGTTAAGTCGTGAATTAAAGGTTCTTTTGCTGCCATGTCACTTCCGCCTCCGAAGGACGAATATAAAAAGGTTTAGCAGTTGCCAAATCGGCTATTTCACCCTTTTTGAGTTTTCTGATCCCTAACCAACCTAAAGCTGCAGCCCTGGGCAGGGAATCCAGAGGTGACGCCAATTCACATCTATCCTTCAATTCATTAAACAATAAATCACCGAAAACCGGGACTCCGTCTCCTAAAAACACCACTTGTTCTTCCCTTTGCCGGAGAAAAGCAATTAACTCTTTAGGTGGCAATGCCCGGTAGGGCATCACCATCTGCAGTTCCCCCTCGGAGCTTACCCGGTAGACTGCGCTATATACTTCATTTCGCCGGGCATTAAGGATCGGACAAATTAATTCGGTACGGCCTGTACAGTTTAAAGCCAAACTGTCCAGAGTCGACACCGTCACCAATGGCTTTTGAACTGCATACGCGAGACCTTTAGCGGTAGCCATACCAATTCTCAGTCCGGTAAAAGAACCGGGACCACCGGAGACTACAATGCCGTCCAACTCCTCCAACTGCAATTCCGCCTCGTCCAACAGCCTGGCTAACATGGGCATTAACCGCTGGGAGTGAGTTTTCCCGGTATTAAGGGTTGCTTCTGCAATCACCGTTTCCTCCGCCACTAAAGCCAAACCGGCAACATTAGTGGCACTTTCAATGGCTAGGACCTGCAAATCTGTTTCAACTCCTCTATCAAGCCGGCATAACTTCCCGAGCCCCGCTCTCCGATTTGGATCCTTCTTTGCTCAGGATGAGAAGACATTTTTTCTAATTTAACATACAGGTAATCAGGAGGCAACCATTCTTTGATCTTCTCCGCCCATTCTACGGCGGTAACCCCGTCTCCATAAAAGTACTCTTCCAAACCCAATTCGTTAATTTCGTCTGCTCTTTCCAACCGGTAGGCATCAATATGATATAAGGGAAAGCTACTTCCCTGGTATTCATGGATGATAGTGAAAGTTGGACTGGTCACCTGGGCTTGAACGCCCATCCCGGCTGCCAACCCTTGGATGAAAGTAGT
The DNA here is from genome assembly GCA_012520135.1 of Clostridia bacterium. GTDB lineage: Bacteria > Bacillota > DULZ01 > DULZ01 > DULZ01 > JAAZDD01. The sequence continues at coordinate 5,601 of JAAYOX010000137.1, read as the reverse complement.
CTTGCCTGCTCCTAAATCGCCACTGACCAACAGTACATCCCCCGGTTGCAATAAGGCTCCCAGGGATTGTCCCAGTTGTTGAGTTTCGGAAAAATTGCCGGTTAGTATCTCCATCTCAATGTCACGCCCTCTTTACTGTTCCTGGTTAGTATTCCCATTTAAGTTTTCCGCCAAACCGGCGGCTTCAGGTATAGGAGCCGTCTCCCTGTCTTGCTGATAGGCACGTTTGTAGGCCTGAACCAAATCAGACCACCATTGGCGTTTGGCCATTTCCAAATCGACACCGGTTTGCCGGAGCACATAGGCCGGGTGATAAGTGGGCATGACTGGAATTCCGCCATAATCCAGCCATTGGCCCCGAATTTGTTTAATCGACTTTACCTCCGGAAAAAAGTATTGGATTGCTACCCTGCCCAGGCAGAGAATAGCCTTAGGTTTCACCAATTTTAGCTCCGCAGCCAAAAAGCCGCCGCAAGTTTTCACTTCCTCCGGATCCGGAGTCCTGTTATTGGCAGGCCTGCATTTAAGCACATTGGTGATATAGATCTCTTGTCTCGTCAAGCCCAGTTTATGCAGGGCCACAGTCAATAATGCGCCGGAAATACCGGTAAAAGGAACCCCAATTCGGTCTTCGTCAAAACCCGGGCCTTCCCCGACCAGCATGAAGGGGCTTTCCCGGTTCCCTGTTCCCGGCACCCTCTGGGTGGAAGCTTTACGGTCCTGTCCGAAAGGGCATTTTTGACAGGCCAAAATCTGCCGGTATAAAGCAGACCAGTATGCTTCTTTTTTGATTGATTTTAACGCCCCCTGAACATCCGGTGATCGGTACCCATCCGCCAGCATTCTTTTTTCCATGGTCTCCAGTAATTCCGGCAACCACCCGCTCATTCCCCATCACCCCGGTTTTCTGCAAAAATGTTACTGGTGTTCTACTAATTGCCCGTTGACAAAAACTTTTTCAATCCGGGATTTAAGCTCCAGAACGGAACCGTCAACTACCAACAGATCTGCATCTTTGCCCGGCTCCAGACTGCCTACCCGCCTGTCAATCCCCAGGATCTCTGCCGCGTTGACAGTAATAGCCTTCAATGCCTCCTGCTCCTCCATCCCTTCCCTGACTGCCAAAGCAGCACATAAAGACAAATACTGGATTGGTACCTCAGGATGATCAGTGCATAGAGCTACTTTCAAGCCCGCTTGAGCAAGTATCCCCGGTGTCTTAAAAGTGCGGTCTTTCAATTCCACTTTAGCACGACTGATAAAACCGGGACCAATGACAACCGGAACTTGCAGTTCTGCCAAATACTCCGCCACCAGATGTCCTTCGGTACAGTGCTCGATGACTATCTCCACATCAAATTCTTTGGCGATCCTGAGGGCAGTCATAATATCATCGGCACGATGAGCATGGGCTCTTAAGGGAATTTCCTTCTGCAACACCACTGACAATTGCTTCAAACCCAGATTCGCCTGACCCGGCTCTTTAGCCGGTGTTTTTATATTTTCCAGGTAGATCTTTGCTTTGGTCAATTGCTCTCTTAACAAGGCGGCAACTGCCATCCTGGTAATGGGCATCTTTTTTTGCTCTCCATAAACTCGTTTGGGGTTCTCCCCAAAAGCTACTTTCATGCCCACATTATCTTTGACTGTCATCTCCTCTACCGTCCTGCCAACGGTCTTCATAGCAGTACAGGTACCCCCGATCACATTGGCACTGCCGGGACAGATACCTACGGTAGTTACTCCCCCGCCCAAGGCATCCTTAAACCCCAGGTCAAAAGGATTGATCCCGTCTTGAGCTCGCAGTTCAGGAGTAACCGGATTGCTATATTCATTGGCATCGTTACCTTCAATGCGATAGATTTCCTCATAAATCCCTAAATGGGTATGGGCATCGATGAGACCGGGCATCACAGTCCGACCTTGAACATCGATGATTTCTGCCCCCGTGGGAATCTCCACTCTGTCTCCCACCTGGAGTATTTTCCCCCGGTCAATCAAGATGATTCCCCGGTCATAATCCCGGGGACCCATGGTTAAAATACGACCGTTAACTAAAGCTAACATACTCACCCTCCTAATCGGGCGAGATGACGCCGCTCATCCTGGTAATTTCCAGACCTTTTGATTCCAGGGCGGCAATAATCCGGTTAATGCCGACGGAATCGCTGGACATATGTCCTGCCACCACCACATTGCCGATGTTCTGTTCTTTGACAGCTTTAATCACGTTTTCCGGCATATGCATGACCACTAAAGTCCCCACTCCCGCTTCAAAGTAGGCTTTGGCCACTTCTTTGCCCCCTCCGGTACCGCCGGCCATGGTGACCCAAACTTTACCCGCATAACTTTCTTCACTGCCAACCCTAATAACCGGGCCGGCAGGCACTTTGGCATATTCCGGCAGCTTCCGTAATACCTCCAGCACATCCTTCAGCTTAGCTTTAGGATTTCTTCTCAGGCTCCTGTTCAAATGCTCCTGGACTGTTTTCTCGGCAATAATATCGGCCGGAGTATGAATACCGATAAAAGTCATGTTCAACGCTCGAGCCGCTGATACGGCCCGATCAAAGTTGCCTACATGGGAAGCTCTTTCCACTTCGCCCTTACGTTCTTCCAGCGCTTTTTGCGCCCTATTAATCGGCACACCCGCTTGAACCATCCGCTCAATCTGGTTTTCCATCACCTTGTATAAATTAACCATGGGGCTTCCCCCTTTGGGATGGTGGGTAATAACCGCATCATAACCAAGTTCTTTGGCAATTAAGAGTTCTGCCGCTTCCATGTCTACACCAAACATGGCTTTTTTTATGGGTTTCCCGCTGTCATAAATAATGCCTGAATCCTCCGGTACATCTTCAAGCCCTGCCGTAGCCAAAGCCAGGGACATGATTTTCTCAGCTGTTAGCACAATTCATCTCTCCAATCACACAAATCTATTTCAAAATTTCTGCTTCAACTGCAAGATTCCTTTTTTATTCTCAATGCTGCTTTAACGAATGCTGCAAACAGCCTCCCCTGTTCTTCGTAATCCTGCCACAACCGCTCCGGGTGCCACTGGACTCCCAAGACAAAACCGGTTTCCTTTTCCACTCCTTCAATGACACCGTCGGAAGCCTTGGCTACTGCCTTTAGTCCTTGACCCAAGTCTTTCACTGCCTGATGATGAAAGCTGTTTACCCGAAGGGCTGACGTTTTTAGTACTCCCCGGAGCAATGAAGAACTATCCAGCACTACCTGATGACTGACCCGGTTTTTCGGTGCCCTTTGCCGGTGTTCCAAGCTTTCCGGTAACTGCCTGACCAAATCCTGATAAATGGTGCCGCCGCAAGCTACATTTAACACTTGCATTCCCCGGCAAATGCCCAGAACCGGCTTACCGTTTACTAATAACAGCTTACACAGTTCCAGTTCAAAATGATCCCGATCCGGATCTACAGGCCCCAACCCTCTCAAGGGTTCTTCCCCAAACAAAACCGGATCTAAATCGTCACCGCCGGTCAGCAGCAATCCATCCAACTTGTTTGCGTAGGCTTCGATTAGTATTTGCTCTCCCGTCACCGGCAACAACACCGGTATGCCTCCAGCCCTTTGAATAGCCTCGCTATAATAGCGAGTTACTGAATACCCTTCCTGCTCCTGGCCACAGGTAATGCCAATTAGCGGGTTCATGGCTCCCCCTCCCAATTAGAATTATGGAATCGTCTTACACGTTAAAACTATGCCGGTAAGGGGAGGGTTAACCCAAATCAAAGACAAAAATAAAAATGCCTTCACTCAAGGTTAGGCATTTCAAATAACAGCGATATAACTAAATATCTTCTATGCCGAGGCTGATACTTAAGGCTTCATCAACTTTGTTCATTATTTCTTCCTCAAGTACAGCCACTTTATGCTTTAAACGACTTTTGTCAATGGTCCTAATCTGCTCCAAAAGGATCACAGAATCCCTTTCCAAACCACTTTGGCCCGCACTTACCTCCACATGAGTAGGCAACTTGGCCTTAAAAATCTGAGAAGTAATAGCAGCCACAATAGTTGTGGGACTGTACTGATTACCAATATCGTTTTGGATGATCAGTACGGGACGGGTTCCTCCCTGTTCGGAACCCACCACAGGATTAAGCTGTGCGAAATAAATATCTCCACGCCTGATTTGCATGTTTATTTGCACTCCGCCAATCTCTCTTCAAAGTAGTCTTGAACCTCATTTTCTATTTCATAGTGTTCCGCAGCAAGCTTCAAATTAATCTGCGCCATTTCTTGGTACCCTTTTTTCATTTGATCCCGTATCCGGCGTCGTTTTTTTTCAGCAATATACAGTTTCATAGCCTCCCGTATAAACTCACTACGATTGCGCTTTTCCAGTGATACTAATCCGTCCACTTCTTCTAAGAGTTGCTCTGGTATACTGATCATAATTCTCTTGATACCGGACAAGAAAGGCACCTCCTACCACTATTCCTATCATTATACAGTATAGCTATAAAATCTGCTATCATACCATCTGATAGCAGATTTGGGGATCTTCTTTTATTATAGCCCTTGCCTTTTGGTGATGCAAGTTCGCCGGGGCCTATACAAGTAAGATTACTCCCCTAAACGGGTGGTATTTTAAGGAATGTATTTGCGTAAGACCCGGTTACCGACGGCACACACTATTTCATAATTAATGGTACCCGCTGCTTCCGCCATCTCATCGGCGGTGATTTCATCATCCCCCTGATGGCCAATAATAGTAACCAAGTCACCTACCTTTACCGGACCTGCTTCAGTAACATCCACCATAGTTTGATCCATACAGATCCTCCCGATGATTGGTACCCGCCGCCCATTAATCAAGACCCGGCCTTGATTGGACAGCAGTCTCATTAAGCCGTCGGCGTAACCTAAAGGCAAAGTAGCTACTTTGGTGGCTCTTTGGGTAACAAAAGTCCCTCCATAACTAATGGGAGTACCGGCAGGTACCTCTTTCACATGCACAACCCTGGTTTTCCAGGCCAGGGCCGGTCTGAGTTTCACCTGATTTCTATTCACTTCCGGCGAAGGATATAACCCATACAGCATGATGCCGGGGCGAACAAGATCATAATGGGATTCCGGCAATTCCATAATAGCGGCACTATTAGCTGCATGAACAACAGGTATTTCGATTCCCTCGTTCTTTAATTTTGCCAGGAACCGGTCGAACCGGGCCAGTTGACTCCGGGCAGAACTTTTGTCTAAACTGTCTGCCTGGGCCAGGTGAGTGTATATGCCTTCTACTTCCACACCGGGCAAACTAGTAAGTTGAACAATCTCTGCAATACTACTGTCACTGGCTGCAAAACCAATTCTCCCCATGCCTGTATCGATCTTCAGGTGAATTACAGCTTTCGTCTGAAACTCTGTTGCAGCCCGGGATAATGCTTCTCCCTGAGCCAAGGAAAAAACCGTTTGGATAAGCCTGTTGGCAATAGTGACCGGGGCATCCTCCAAAGGAGTAAAGCCCAGTATTAGAATCGGCACCTTGATTCCTGCCTGCCTAAGTTCCAAAGCTTCCTGCTGGGTAGCAACTCCTAACCGGTCGGCTCCCGATTCTAATGCCTTTTTAGCTACTTC
>JAAYOX010000136.1 GCA_012520135.1 Clostridia bacterium | reverse complement strand
TTAAACTTTTTAGACAAAATACCACCCCCATTTGATCTCTTTTTTGTAATCTACCAAATAAATAATAAAAAAGCAACACCTAACAGTAATGATTATTATTTGTTCTTATCCAATTCTGCAATCAACTTTTCGTATGTCTTCTCGTTGATTTTGCCCTCCATCAACATTTTCCTAAGCTTTTTTCGTTGATCAACAGGTTCTAACACCTTTTCATCTTTACCGGTTGCCCCTTTTTGCGGCTTAACCTTAGCAGCCTTTTTGTCTGCGCCGGTTTTATTGCCCTTAACAGGCGACGCAGCAGTTTGATTGCTCCTTAAAGCAAACACCAAAGTAATTCCCAACACGGCGATAAAGGCAATTACCAGCAATCCTACCGTAGTGCTGTTCATGCCCTGTCTCTGGGGCTCATCGGCCACCGGGGTAGCCGGCTCGGGATCTAATGAAGGTAAATTATCTTCTTTATAATAACTTATTTGAAACTCCAGCAACCGGTCGGCCTTCACATCGGAAAAGTCCAGTTGATATACATCAAAGCCTTCCGAATCAATGAATTTGGAATCAGTACCGGGAACAATACTAAAGTCAGTGGAACGTAAAGGTTGTTTGATTTCCACAACCAACTTCTCTACCGGATACTTACTGATAAACTCAACGGGGATCTGTCGCCGTCCCGCCTCCTGGAAACGGGGATAAGTATACTCCAGCAACAGAGAAAGCCGCTCCCCCGGTTCCAGTGGAGCAGTTAATTCATAACGAATCAGTTGGTGATCACCTTTGTCTACTACCTCAAAATAGCGAGGCAAAATACCTTGCTGTAATTCCGACAAGTTGACCGGTTCTACTGTCTTTGGCAGTTGAAACCAGATCTCCCCTCCTACCGGCTCCTCCGATTGATTGACGAAAACAGCCCCTTGGCTGACCACCACATCAGGAGTATAGTATTCCGGCCAGACTGAAAGGTACATTTCCTGGATTACTAACGGTTCCTGGGCCTGTGCAACCCCCACTGCCGGCACCAGCCAAATAAGACAAACCAGCATCAACAAGACCCACAGCCGGTTTCTGCTTTCCATGATCAAGCCCAACAATAATGCACCTCGCTCCTAATGCTCTGTCTTTCACTAACCATGGCTTTATCCTGTTAGGCGTCTCCGCCTGAAGATTACAGAATCATTACCAATATATTACTAAAAAACTTAAGTCTTAGCATTCATTGATTCTTTCCCAACAGGCTAGAATCCTGCCCAGGATATTTTAATTTTTCGTGAACATTTTGGCATACCAAAAAAGCCGGGACACTCCCGGCTATAATGCTTCGTAACCCGCATTGGCAATTGCTTCTTTCAATGCTTCCAAATTGACTTTTTCCCCATCAAAATGAACGGCCACGGTACCTGCCCCTACATCTGCATCCGCTTGGAGCACCCCGGGCACTTTTTTTAAGGCTTGCTCCACAACTCCCTTGCAGTGAGCACAACTCATCCCTTTTACCGCGAGCAAAACACTTTCCATTTTAATGCCCCCTCTTAAAGTATTTCAGCCAAATACAGTTCTGCACTGCCTGCAGCCATGGCTCCGTCGCCTACGGCAGTAGCCACTTGGCGGAAAGGCGTATTCCTTACGTCCCCGGCGGCATAGACACCCTTCAAGGAAGTCCCCATGTCCGCATTGGTCACAATGCAACCGTTTTCATCAAGGGTTAGTACCCCTTCCAAAAACTTGGTATTAGGTTTAGTCCCTACAAAAATGAAGACTCCATCGAATGGTTCTTCCTGGATTTCTCCCGTCACTACATTTCTGAGGCGCAGTGTTTCTACCTTCTGGCCCCCTTGGATGGCTTCGACAACGGTATTAAGCCTGAATTCGATCTTTTCATGTTCTTTAGCCCGTTCTTGGAGCACATTGATGGCTCTCAACTCATCCCGCCGGTGGATAATCACAACCTGCTGGGCAAAACGAGTGAGAAACATGGCCTCTTCCACAGCTGCATCACCGCCGCCTACCACAGCCACCTTTTTGTTGCGGAAAAAAGCACCGTCACAAGTGGCACAATAGGAAACTCCCCTACCCCGGAACTCCTCTTCACCGGGAACGCCCAGTTTTCTGGGCTCCGCACCGGTAGCGATAATAACTGTCCTGGCCTGGTAGACGGTACCGTCGGCACCGGTTAAAGATTTAATCTCCCCTGCCAAGTCAACTTTGACAATATCATTGTTGATTATTTCCAAGCCAAACCGCGTAGCCTGTTCCTGAAAAGCCATCATCAGCTCCGGGCCGCCTATTCCTTGGGGAAAGCCTGGGTAATTCTCAATTTCATTAGTTAAAAAAGCCTGACCTCCGGGCATTGCCCTTTCGATTAACGCTACTTTACGGCCTCCCCTGGCAGCGTACAAACCGGCAGTCAAGCCTGCCGGGCCTCCGCCTAAAATCAACTGATCATAAATCAATCTATATCCCTCCTGCTTATCTCTGCTAGTATTCCTCAAGCAACTTTCTTTCATGTGCCGTATTTTTCCTGCTTGTATGTAATTATAATAACTCTTTTCGCCGATTTCAATTATAAAACATTATTTTTTCGCTTAAAAATTTATTGTGAAAAGCCCCTATGGCTTGTCCATAGGGGCAGGTCGATATTACAAACAATAATTAAGCTATCCTACTTTAAGTAATTAATGGGGTTTTTGTGACTACCGTTAACCCTGACTTCGAAATGAATATGAGGGCCGGTGGCTCTCCCCGTAGCGCCTACCAAACCGATCACCTGACCTCTGGTCACTTGATCCCCCACTTTTACTTTAAGCTCAGAACAGTGGGCATAACGGGTGGTCAACCCATTCCCATGGTCGATGGTAACCATTAGACCGTAATTGCCTGAACGACCGGCGAAAATTACTGTACCTGCTTCAGCCGCCCCAATCGGTGTCCCTTTGGGTGCACTCACATCAAGCCCGGTATGAAACTCTTTGCCCCTTTTACCGTAAGGGGAAGAAATAGTCCCCCGGATGGGCCAGGCCAATTGACCGGAACCTCCGTCACCACGAGAAGCAATCATGGTCTTGGTACCTCTGATGACAATCCGGTCTTCCGGCTCTTTTAAGACCTTTTCCGTCAAGAGATCTTTGGTTACTTCATTACCGTTTCGCTCTACAATCCGGTATTGAACCGATTTTTGTCCTGCCACTCCCGGCTTCTTTAGCCGTTCCTGACCCCGGTACATATTGCTATCGGATTCGTACTTAGTCTTATATGGAATGTTTTCTTCTTTAGTCAAACTATAGGTAGTTACCAGATGCAGCAATGGTTCCGCTTTCACCAGCTTTAGCTCCTGACCGATGGACAGGAGTTCGCTCTTGAGCTGGGGATTAGCCGCTTTCAGTTCATCTACGGTCATACCGTTCTTTCTGGCGATGGTCCAAAGGGAGTCTCCCTCTTGTACATGATATGTTTCCATCTTTTCAGTACCATGCAAAAGCAGCTCTGTCAAAGCATCAACATCAGAGTAAGAATCCAGACCGGTTTCTTTCGGTTGGAATACAATATCCTCTTCAAAGGCTATGGTCTCTAAAGTTAAGCCCTGCCTTTCAGCGGGTAGGTACTTCTCCTTAATGGATGACAAAATACTTTCTGCCGTGGCAATATTGGGAACAATTCCCACCTCTTTCCCGTCAATGACGATAGCAGTTGACTCAGAAACGAGGCTGAGATTGGCTTCAATGGTCTGTTTTAAAGCCGGTCCGGCAGTAAGTTCGTGAGCTTTGATCCGCACCGGTTGAAAAGTCACTTCTTCCACATGGCGAACCGGACCATAAGTCCCTTTCTCCGCTAATAATTCATCTATAACAGTAACAGCTTCCGCTTCTTCCGTTACGAAAGCTACTTCTTGACCGTCAACCAACACCGCATAGGCATTAGGTTTCGTCAGGCTATGATAACCAAAAGAACCTGCTAACACTATGGCCATGCCTGCTGCCAGGAAACGGACCGCTTTTGCCTTGAGCCCGGCCTTCGCCTTCTGAAGCCAGGGCTTTTGTCCCTTAAGGCGACCCGTTTCGTCTTGTTGCTTCAAGATTATCCCCCCACGCGCTTATTAATTCCGGTCCTACTTTCGCACCGGAAAGAGCAACCCCAGCAAAAGGTTCAATAAATGCTACCTTTGGAATAATTCGCCGGAGGACTGGCCATTCCTGCCGAAATTATGTTCTGTTAGTGTCTTTTTTGCCTGATATTGCCGAAGTCGGTGCATATAGTTTTTACTTAACATATTGTATGATGAAACTTGGACAGGGAACACCAACTTGGCAATATTTTATTGCTTTTTACCGGCTATCCGTTTAACGCACTCCAGGTAGATAGCACACTCCAACCTTTTTTGCTGCAGCCTGCAACCCATTTCATAAGGTTCCAGGAGGGTTCCGTTATGAGCATCAGCATTGGCATGGCAGCCACCGCTGCACAGGAATCTGGCCCAGCACCTACTGCAGGCTTCCTTATTATAAATATGGGCATCCCTGAAACTTTGGCTAACCGCCTCATTCACCAGACCCTGCCATACATCGCCTAACTTATATTCTGTTCTGCCCACAAACTGGTGACAGGGATACAGGTCCCCTTCAGGGGTTACAGCCAAATACTCAAAACCGGCTCCGCATCCGGTCAGCCTTTTAGGCAAACAGGGTCCCTGCTCCAAATCTACATTAAAATGAAAGAAGTCAAAACAATTTCCTGCTTCCTTCCTCTCCAGGTACAAATCCACCAGCCGGTCGTATTCTTGGCTGATGCGGGGCAAATCCTCCGGTTGAAAAGCATAATCTTCCTCGGAAGCCGCTACCACCGGTTCCACTGACAAAGAAGTAAAACCCAAATCGTGCAAATGCCGGACGTCCTCGGCAAAATCCAGGTTGTGACGGGTATAAGTGCCCCGGATATAATAATCAGTAGGCTTCAATGCCTGCACCAACTGCCGGTAGCGGGGGACGATCCGTTCATAACTGGCCTGGCCTCCGGCCATGGGCCGCATATAATCGTTGACTTGAGGCCTCCCGTCAATACTCAACACCAAATTGACTTTATGTTCCTTTAAAAAAGAGCTAATCTCATCATTGAGCAGTACTCCGTTGGTGGTTAAGGTAAACTCTATAGTTTTCCCTGCTTTGGCCGCGGCTTCTTCTCCGTAAAAGACCAGTTCCCGCACTACCGGCATATTCATCAAGGGTTCCCCGCCGAAAAAGTCCACTTCCACCGTAGGACGGCTTCCCGAATTGGCCAACAGGAAATCCAAAGCGG
>JAAYOX010000135.1 GCA_012520135.1 Clostridia bacterium | reverse complement strand
TACTTTTGAATGCAGATCTCTTCATGCTTTGCTTGATCCTGCAGCAACATCCGCTCTTTTTGGGTAAGGGGCTTTTGTTGTTGTGCCATTTTTTTATCACCTCCTGATTGTATTGTGTGCTAAGCTGAAATGAATATGCATTTTGTTCGTTATGAAGATCCAAGAATTCCACATTGAACTAGTCTTAATTTCATCCTATATTAGTTATAGTGGCTAAAGAAGCCCCCCTTACAAATAGGGGGGATTTGCTTTTTATTAGCCAAAAGTTTATTAATTCCATCTTAGGGAAGCCATGCTATTTTTCGTGGCAAATTTAAGGAGGTGGAACTAGACCGGCAGTTGGTTAATTTTATGCAGCAGTTATTTACTATTTAGGAGGGTAAATGAATGGTGAAAAATAGGAAATTTGTGCTGTTGGTAAGTTTGTTAGTTATTTTAGGCCTGTTATTGACGGCTTGCGGCGGCAGCAACCAGCCGGCAGGTCAGGAACCAGGTGATGAGGAAGCGGTAATTACCTATAACGCAGGTACCGAGCCTGAAACCCTGGATGTGGCCAAGTCCACCGGTAAGCCGGAGGCAACTATTCAGATGGCTTTATTTGAAGGCTTGACCAGGTTGGATGAGAATACCCAGCCGGTGCCGGGTATGGCCGAGGATTGGGAGATTTCTCCCGACGGTTTGAAGTATACATTTTATTTGCGGGATGCAAAATGGTCCAACGGCGACCCGGTAACTGCTCATGATTTTGAGTATGCCTGGAAACGCCTTTTGGATCCCAATACGGCAGCTGAATACAGTTATCAGCTTTACTATGTGAAAAACGGAGAGGCTTTCAACGCCGGTGAAGTAAGTGCTGATGAGGTAGGAATCAAGGCTATAGACGACAAGACTTTGGAAGTTGAACTGGAAAGTCCCACTCCATATTTCTTAAGTTTGACAGCGTTTCCTAATTTATATCCTGTTCACGTTCCCACGGTGGAAGCCAATCCTGATACCTGGGCCGGTAAAGTAGAAACTTTAATTGGGAACGGACCCTTTATGGCAGTAAACTGGGAACACCAGTCAAAATTTGAGATGGTGAAAAACCCCAACTATTGGGCTGCAGATGACGTGAAAATTGACCGGCTAATCTTCACTATGGTGGAATCAGAAACAACAGAACTGGCCATGTTTGATGCAAACCAAATCGATGTTGCGGAAAACCCGCCTATTGAAGAATTGTCCAGACTGTTGGCCGACGGTACGGCCGAATTGTTCCCTGATCTATCTGTTTACTACTATATGTTCAACGTTGAACAAGCACCTTTTGATGATCCGCTGGTAAGAAAGGCATTCGCCATGGCCGTTGATCGTCAAGCTTTGATTGATAACGTAACTCAAGCGGAGCAACTTCCTGCCTATGCTTTTGTACCTTACGGTCTTCCTGATGCGGATCCGACCAAAGATTTCAGGGAAGTAGGCGGTGACTACTTCAAGGAAGATATAGAGGAAGCAAGACGTTTATTGGCAGAGGCCGGTTATCCCGACGGAAAGGGCCTGCCGGATATTAAGATTCTGTACAACACCAACGAAGCCCACCAGAAAATTGCCGAAGCTTTAATGGAAATGTGGAAGAAAAATTTAGGAGTTGAAAACATTTCCTTGACCAACCAGGAATGGGGCGTCTATCTGAATTCCCGGAAAGCCGGCGATTACCAGGTAGCTCGTGCCGGTTGGGCTGCTGACTACACCGACGCCATGACCTTCTTGGATATGTGGACCACCGGTAACGGCAACAACCAGACTAACTGGGGCAACCCTGAGTATGATAATTTGATTAGAAAAGCTAAAAATGTGGCAGATCCGGAAGAAAGGATCCAAGCAATGCATGATGCAGAAGCTATCCTGATGGAAGAGATGCCTGTATTGCCTCTATACTTCTACACTAATGTGAACATGTACAAGCCATGGGTTAAAGGTGTGATTGTACCTATGGTAGGAGGCTACCAGGAGTTCCGCTGGGCTTATGTGGAGAAGTAATGGCTGTTATAGCTAAAAAGTGCGGCCTTTAAGGCCGCACTACTTTAATGGAAAGGGGGTCGAGGCAAGAGTGGTACGCTTTTTTTCCCGCAGGCTGGTGACCATGTTGCTGGCTCTATTGTTTATCAGCACATTTACTTTCTTTGGCATGAAAGTAATCCCCGGCGGTCCATTTGACAGTGAGAAGCAGTTGCCGCCGGCAATTCAAAAGAATATTGAGGAAAAGTATGGGTTGAATGACCCTCTGCTTAAGCAGTATACAGACTATCTGTCGGGGGTAATCAAAGGAGATTTGGGACCCTCTTTCAAATATCCGAACCGTTCTGTGAACGACATTATTAAGGAAAGCTTTCCTGTCTCCGCGGTACTGGGGTGCGTTGCTATACTGCTTGCCCTGTCAGTGGGACTTTGCCTTGGGGTTCTGTCAGCCCTGAAGCAGAATCAATGGCAGGATTACCTGGCAGTTATCATTGCTACTTTAGGTTTTTCAGTACCCAGCTTCGTGTTGGCAGCTTTATTACAATATGTCTTTGCTTATAAATTAGGTTGGGTACTCCCTGCCATGTGGGGAACCTGGCAGCAAACCATCCTTCCGGCCGTTTCCTTGGCGGCATTGCCTACGGCTACTATCACTCGCCTCATGCGTTCCAATATGCTGGAGGTGCTCCAGGAGGATTATATCAGGACTGCCCGGGCTAAAGGGTTAAAGAACAGGGTAATTATTTATCGTCATGCCATCAGGAATGCCCTGATGCCGGTTGTTACTTATCTTGGTCCCATGGTGGCCAGTATCTTCACCGGCAGCTTTGTAGTCGAAACCATTTTTGCCATTCCCGGTTTAGGTCGCTATTTCGTTAACAGTGTTTTTAACCGGGATTACACCTTGATTATGGGTTTAACTATTTTTTACAGTATCTTTTTAATGACGATGAATTTGCTGGTGGATTTAAGTTATGCAGTGATTGACCCCAGAGTTAAACTTACCGGTAAAAAGGAGTGAGCGATGTGTCTATGTTAACACCGGAAATGTTTGAAATAGTAGGCCCGGATCAGAAGGAAGCGGAAATCATCGCTCGCCCGACTACCACCTACTGGCAGGATGTATGGCGTCGCCTGAAAAGTAATAAAGTGGCCATGGGCAGTCTGATCTTTATTGGTCTGTTGTTGATCATGGCTATAATAGGGCCTTATCTTAATGAATACAGCTATTCGGATCAAGTTTTGGAACTGAAAAACTCACCGCCGGGTCAGGAATATTGGTTTGGCTCGGATACCCTGGGCAGGGATTTATTTACCAGGGTCTGGATGGGAGCCCGGATGTCGTTAGCGGTGGGCTTTACGATTGCCTTTATCGTACTGGTGATTGGCATCCTTTACGGTGGTATTGCCGGTTTGGTAGGCGGTTGGGTTGATGAAATCATGATGCGGATCATTGAAATATTATCCGGAGTGCCCTTCGTGTTATATGTGATTCTATTGATGGTGATTATGAATGACTTCTTCCAGATGAAGGGGAGCAGCTTTACTACCATTCTGTTCGCAATGAGTATCATCTACTGGATCCCCATGGCCCGTTTAGTGAGAGGACAGATTTTAAGCCTTAAAGAACAAGATTATGTCTTGGCAGCCCAAACACTGGGAGCAAGTCCGATGCGGATTTTACTCAAACATGTTATTCCCAATATCATGGGGCCCATTCTGGTTTATTTGACTTTGACAATTCCCGAAGCTATCTTTACGGAAGCTTGGTTAAGTTTTTTAGGCTTAGGGGTATCGGCACCTTTCGCCAGTTGGGGAACCCTGGCCAGTGACGGTGCAAAAGCGCTCCGGTCATACCCGTGGCAATTGTTTTTCCCCGCTCTGTTTATCAGTATTACTATCTTGGCATTTAACCTTTTTGGTGACGGGTTAAGAGATGCCTTAGATCCCCGTACACGGAAGTAGGAGGTGAAGTGATGCCTGAGCATTTGTTGGAAGTAAACAATCTTAAAGTATCTTTTTTTACTCATGCAGGAGAAGTGCAGGCAGTTAGAGGTACTACTTTTGCTATCGGTACGGGGGAGGCAGTGGCTTTAGTCGGTGAATCCGGCTGCGGTAAGAGTGTAACCGCCCAATCAATTATGAGATTGATTCCGGATCCCCCGGGTCGGATTGTCGGGGGAGAAATCTTGTTTGGCGGTCAGGACTTGGCTAAACTACCGGAAAGGGAAATGGAAAAAATCCGGGGTAACCAAATAGGGATGATTTTCCAGGATCCCATGACCTCCTTAAATCCGACCATGACCATAGGCAGGCAGTTGACTGAGGGAATTGTGAAACACCAGGGTTTGCCCAGACGAGAAGCAGAAAAAAGGGCAGTGGAAATGCTGGCTCTGGTAGGGATTCCCCAGCCGGACCGGCGGGTTAAGCAGTATCCTCATGAATTCAGCGGCGGTATGAGACAAAGGGTGATGATCGCTATTGCTTTAGCTTGCGAGCCCAGGCTGTTGATTGCCGATGAACCTACTACGGCCTTGGATGTGACGATTCAGGCCCAGATTATAGAGTTGATGAAAGAATTAAAAGACCAAACAAATACTTCCATCATTTTGATTACTCACGATTTGGGAGTAGTAGCCGGTTTATGCAGCCGGGTGCTGGTGATGTATGCCGGGCAGATTGTGGAATCAGGTACCCTTGATGAAGTTTTTTATCGCCCCGGACACCCCTATACCTACAGCCTGTTAAGGGCAGTACCTCGTTTGGATGCCAAAGTCAAAGAACGTTTGGTTTCTATTCCCGGTCAGCCGCCGGATTTGCTGAATCCTCCAAAAGGCTGTAGTTTTGCCCCCAGATGCGAATTTGCCATGCGCATTTGTCAGGAAAGGCCACCGGAAGAAAGAGCTGTCAATGACGGGCATTTTGTGAAATGTTGGTTGACAGTGCCCGGGGCTCCCCAAGTATCGTTAAAGGGGGTGCGCTAAATGACGGAACCACTGGTACAGGTTACCGGTTTAAAGAAACATTTTACCGTAGGTCAGGGATTTTGGGGTAAGAAAGGGACCCTAAAAGCTGTTGACGGGATCGACTTTCATATTAATAAAGGAGAAACCTTGGGATTAGTGGGAGAAAGCGGCTGTGGCAAAACCACTGTGGGACGGACTTTGTTGCGGCTTTACGAGCCTACGGCAGGTAGTTTCAGGTTTGCCGGGCAGGATGTTTTTAAGGCAGGCAAACAGGAAATGGTCCGGTTACGCCGTCAAATACAAATGATTTTCCAGGATCCCTACGCATCTTTAAATCCCAGGATGACTGTAGGGGATATTATCGGAGAAGCTTTAGAAATTCATAAATTGGCCACGGGCCGGGCTAAGGCTAAGCGGGTACAGCAATTGCTGGATATGGTGGGGCTTTTGCCGGAACACGCCAACCGTTTTCCCCATGAATTCAGCGGCGGCCAACGGCAGCGTATCGGCATCGGCAGAGCTTTGGCAGTGGAACCACGGTTTATTGTTTGTGACGAGCCTATATCCGCCCTGGACGTGTCGATTCAAGCTCAGGTAGTCAATATGCTGGAGGACCTGCAGCAAGAATTAGGCCTAACTTATCTTTTTATCGCCCACGACTTGTCCATGGTCAGGCATATCAGCAGCCGGGTGGCGGTTATGTATTTAGGGAAGATTGTGGAAATCGCCAAAGCGGAAGAAATCTATGATCAGCCCCGGCATCCTTATACGGAAGCTTTGTTATCGGCTGTACCCATTCCGGACCCGGATAAGGAAGCCTCTAAACAGCGGATCATTCTGGAAGGAGATGTGCCTAGTCCCATGGCTCCTCCTTCAGGCTGCCGTTTCCGGACCCGCTGTACTAAAGCCCAAGCCATCTGTGAAACAGAAGAGCCGGCAATGAAAGATGTGGGTGGAGGGCATTTGGTAGCCTGCCATCTGGCCAATTAGTAACTCCGGGAGTCATTTCCCGTAGTTAGCTTGATGACAAACTACATTTTCCCAATCGGTGTTAATCGCGGGCTTCAGAGGGGCCCGGTTTGGGGATGAGCTCAGTCGCTTTCGGATGCCTCCGAAAGCGCACCCTGCGGGTGCTCATGCCGTCGGCATTTTCCCTCAGGCTCCTTCGCTCTTTTGATTTTGGCCCCAATTCAGCCCTTCGATTAACACCGATTGCCCTTTTGTCGACAGTCAGACTCCGGGAGCCATTTCCCGGAGTTTTTGTTATTAGGCTGAAACCGGTTAGACACCCGGTAAAGATAATGTCATAATAGTAGGTGATGAACATGGGAAGGGAATAAGTCATGATTGTATTGCAGGCACAAAATTTATCTAAAAGCTATGGAGTGGATCTCATTTTTAGGGAAGTATCTTTCATTGTGGAAATGGGAGATAAGATGGCCTTAGTGGGACCCAACGGGGCGGGAAAATCCACTTTGCTCAAATGCCTGGTGGGAGAGGAAAGCCTCGATGAAGGGCAAGTGACAATGGGACGAGGTGTATCTTACGGCTACCTGTCCCAGACGGTGTCCTTGGAGGATTTGGAGTCGTCGGCCTTCGAGCTGGTGATGGAGGCTTTTCAGGATTTGGTGGCCTTACGCCAGGAACTGCGGGAAACTGAAAGGCTCATGAGCGATCCTGCCGTTTATGGAAATGAGAATAAGCTAAATAAAGCCATGGGGATATACGCTACCTTGACTGCCCGCTACGAAATGGAGGGGGGCTACACTTTTGAGGCCCGGGTCCGGGAAGTATTGACCGGATTGGGTTTTGCCCAAGCGGAATGGGAGAGGCCTGTCAGGACTTTCAGCGGCGGCCAGAAAACCAGATTGGCTTTGGCCCGACTGTTGGCCCGTGAGCCTGATCTGTTATTATTGGATGAGCCCACTAACTATCTTGATCTGGATTCTTTGGAGTGGCTGGAAAGCTTTCTTAAGCAATACCGGGGAGCTGTCTTGGTAGTATCCCACGATCGCTATTTTTTGGATGCGGTAGTGGAACAAGTATTGGAATTAGAACATCACCGGCTGAAAAGTTATAAAGGAAATTACTCAGAGTACGCAGTAAAAAAAGCGCGAGAGGAAGCGGCTGCCCAAAAGGCCTATGAAATGCAGGAGGCACGGATCGCCAGGCTAACCGCCTATATAGATCGTTACCGGGCAGGAATCAAGGCCCGGCAGGCCCGGGGCCGGGAGACACAGCTGGCAAAGATGCTAAAGCTGGAAAAGCCAAAGGAACGGTCTCAAGTTAAAATCAAATTCAATACAATCGGCTCTTCCGGTAACCAAGTTTTGCTGGCTAAAGATGTAACTTTCGGCTATGAAGGGAGACCGCTGTTCACTAGGCTCAATTTGGAATTATGGCAGGGGGATAAGGTAGCCGTGGTAGGAGCCAACGGCACCGGAAAAACTACTTTATTAAAGCTGATCCTTGGTGAGTTAAAGGCGGAGACAGGTTCGATCAGTTTTGGTTCCAGAGTCAAATGGGCTTATTTTGCTCAAGAAGGAGAAACTTTGTCACCAAATAATACGGTGCTGGGGGAATTACTGGCTGATGCCGACTTGACCTTGGAGGAGGCCAGAAGTCATTTAGCCCGTTTCCTGTTTCGCAATGATGAATTGGATAAAAAGGTAGGAACCCTGAGCGGGGGAGAACGAAGTCGATTAGCTTTAGCCAAGTTGATGCTCATTAAAGCAAACTTATTGATTCTGGATGAACCGACCAACCACCTGGATATGGAAACCCGGCAAGTCCTGGAGGATGCTTTAACGGACTTTGACGGTACCCTGTTCCTGGTATCCCATGATCGCTATTTTATCAACCAAGTAGCCAATCAAGTTTGGGAACTGGAAAGGGGATGCCTTAATCCTTATTTGGGAGACTACGATTATTACCGGTGGAAAAAGGAAGAAATAAAAAAACAGCAGTCTCGGGATAACCTGGAGACGAAGAAACAAATAAAAACTGTTAAAGAACAAAGACCTGTCAAAAAGAAAGACAAATCTCCGGACCCTCAAGCCCTTGAGGAACGGATTATGGAAGTGGAAGCCAGGTTGGAGGAATTGGC
>JAAYOX010000134.1 GCA_012520135.1 Clostridia bacterium | reverse complement strand
CTGATGAAGAAGTTTCCGGTTGTATCATCGGTGATGGATTGGGTAGCAGTATTGCTGCCATCTTTAATACTTTGCCTAATACTACTTTTAACCAGAACGTAGGAATTATTGCTTTTACTAGAGTTGCCAGTAGATATGTTGTGCAGATCGGTGCCGGATTTTTGGTCCTGATGGGTTTGGTGCCCAAATTGGGAGCTGTTGTATCAGTAATGCATCCAAGTGTGCTGGGTGGAGCAGGTATGGTTATGTTCACCATGATTTGCTCCCTAGGTATCCAAATGATCAGCAGATCTGAGGCAAGTAATAGGAACTTGCTGATTGTGGCCATTTCTCTGGGCTTGGGGTTAGGACTTGGCGGTTCTCCGCAGGCATTGGCACAGTTTCCCGAATCCATCCGGTTAATTTTCGGTAGTTCCGGTATAGTTGTAGCAGCGTTGGTAGCTATTATACTGAATATTATCTTTCCTAAAGATAAGTCGGAGGAAACTGTTAGTGAAGATGTGACAGTAGGGCAAGAAGCTTAAATTGTTCCAGTAATCAGTCTAAGGCAGCCAGTCAAAGTAAAACCCCCAAAATGGGACCTCACTCACCTGAGGTTCTTTTTTTTATTTAAATTAAAGCCTACAAATTAATTTGATAAGCAGGAATTATAAATAAACATAGCGAATAGAACTAAACAATAATTGAAACAGCGTTTCGGAACAGGAAACAAGAACACGATTTTCAATGCGCATTACTTAGAGGAGGTGGTAACCGGTTAAATAGCAGCAGTATTCTAGAACTGTTTAGCGCAAATAATTAGAATTTGTCCCGAGTATTTGAATTTATGTCTGACGATGAGCGAATAGGTTATTAGTCTTGGTGTATCTCCTCCCGGAGACGAAGTAGTATCCTAGTTTAATACAAGTCTTGATTGTAATCGTTAAGACTGCAATTGGGACTTGTTTTCCCATCATAACAGAAACGATAAAACCTGTCGGTTATAAGTGAAAGGAGATAGGTTATGACCAATAAGGAGATTCTGATGACAGCCCTAAGATACGGAGAACCCCCTAGGGTTCCTTGGGTGCCTTATGTAGGAGTGCATGGGGCATACTTGTTGGGTAAAGATGCCGATGAATATCTAAAGTCGGCAGACCTGATTTGCCAAGGTTTGGCCAAAGCAAGGGAGGAGTATAATCCTGACGGTTTGCCAATCGTGTTTGACCTCCAGTTAGAAGCAGAAGCCCTCGGCTGTGAGTTGCAATGGGCCAAAGACAATCTCCCCTCGGTTATCGGCCATATTTTAGACAAGGTTCCTCTAAGTGAGTTAAAAGTACCGACCGAAAAAGACGGCCGCATTCCTATTGTTTTAGAGGCTACCGAAAGGTTAGTCAAAGAGTATAAAGACGACATCGGCCTGATGGGTTTGGTATGCGGGCCCTTCACCTTGGGACTGCATTTAATGGGCAGCAAGCTGATTAGTAAAATGGTCAAAAACCCCGATGAAGTTCTGGAAGTTATGGAGTTTTGCAGCCAAGTCTGCCGGGCAATGTCTGAAATGTATTTAAAAAGAGGCGTAGAAATTATCGCTATCGTTGACCCCATGGTTTCCCAGATTAGCCCCCAAATGTATGACAGATTTGTCTTGACTGCTTTCAAGCCTACCACAGAACTGGTAAGAAACTATAACGGTATTTCCTTGTTGTTTGTCTGCGGCGATGCGACCAGAGTAGTGCCCAACTTATGTAAATCAGATACCGACGGTTTTGCCTTTGATGAAAACATTAAGTTTGCTTACGCTGCTGAGGAAGCAAGAAAGCATCGTAAAGTATTTATCGGGAATCTTCCCCTGACCGTTGGCCTTTTGTTTGGAGAAGTAGAAGATAACATCAAGTTTGCTCAGGATGTTATTGAAGTAGGTCGGGGACCCGGGTTTGTTCTAGCCCCCGGTTGAGACTTGCCTTACAGTTCCAGTTTGGAAAACGTCAAAGCAATTACAAATCTGGTGCATCAAGGTTAAGGAGGTGCAGTTACCGTGACCAAAAAAGTTTTGATTGAAATGTTTACCCTGGATTCCGCCGGGTGCGCCCCATGTACTTACGCCAAAGAAGCAGTAGAAAATGCCAGAGATGAAATCGACGGAGAAATTGAAATCGTTGAGCATAAAATCAAAGACAAAGCAGCTGTTAAATTGATGCGGGAAAGAGGAGTCAGTAAAATACCCACTATTTGTATCAATGGCGACATCGTGTACGAAAGTATCATTCCCCCCGAAGACGAATTGATTGCTGAAATTAAGAAGAGGCTGGAAGCTTAAGTTTGCAATCAGGGACTGACCACTGAAACAATTGGTGATCGTGAGCACTAGCACTTGCCATAGCAAGGGGGGAGCAAGAGGTTTGGCTATGAATAAAATTACCGTTAATTTTGTTCTAAATGAGGAACCCCAAAGTATCACTGTTGAGCCCAATTTAACCTTACTGGAAGTAATTAGGGATGTGCTTGACCTAACTGGAACAAAAGAGGGTTGCGGGCAGGGAGAATGTGGTGCTTGTACTGTTTTACTCGACAATGCTCCGGTCAATTCCTGCTTGGTTTTAATTTCGCAGGTGGAGGGTAAAAAGGTTACCACTATTGAAGGTTTGAGTAAAGACGGAGAACTGGATATTTTACAGCAAAAATTTATTGAAGCAGGGGCAGTGCAATGCGGCTATTGTACACCGGGAATGATTTTGGCAGCCAAGAGCCTGTTGCTGCAGAACAGTAAGCCAACAGAAGAAGAAATACGGAAGGCTATTTCCGGTAACTTATGCAGATGTACAGGCTATACCAAGATTATCAAGGCTGTTAAAGGTGCAAGCGGACAAACGGAAGAGGTGATATAATGTCGCAATTTCGTTGGATAGGAAAGCCTCTGCCGAGGATTGATGCAAAACAAAAAGTTACCGGCGCCGTTCGATATGTTACCGATATGGCTTTTCCGGATATGCTTTGGGGAGCCGTCTTAAGAAGTAAGTACCCTCACGCTCTTATTAAAAGCATTGATGTAAGCAAAGCAAAAGAAAAATCCGGTGTGATTGATGTATTAACTTATGAAGATGTACCGGGATTAAATGCTTTTGGCATTATCACTCAAGATCAGCCGGTTTTGTGTCAGGAAAAAGTCAGGTTCATGGGTGATGCTGTAGCGTACGTACTTGCTGAAGACAAGAGGACAGCTTATGAAGCTTTAGATTTAATAGAAGTAGATTATGAACCTCTGCCGGTAGTATCCGATATGGAAGAAGCGATCAAAAATACTACGAAAGTTCATAAGGATGGGAATGTCCTGGAACATGTTGTGATTACCAAAGGCAACGTAGCTGAAGCATTTGAAAGCTGCGACTTGGTGGTTGAAGAAACTTACTATACACCCAGGCAGATGCATACCTTTCTGGAAACTGAGGGCGGAGTAGCTACCATAGATGAAGACGGTATTATTACCGTTTTTAGCAGCTCACAATACCCCAACCGTGATATTATCCAGATTGCCAGGTCATTGGCTTATCCGGAAGATAAGATCCATGTTGTGGGACATCCCATTGGCGGTGGATTTGGCGGCAAGGATGAAATTACTACACAAATTCTATTGGCTTTGGGAACGTTAAAGACCGGAAGACCGGTAAAAACAGTCTGGGATCGGGAAGAATCCGTAATTGCCGGGCAGAAAAGACTGCCATTGAAAATTACGCTAAAAACCGGCGTGACTAAAGACGGTAGATTAATTGCAAACCAATGCAGGGTTGTGGCGGATACCGGTCCGTATAACGCTCTGGGCAGTGCCGTCATGAAATTAGCCTTGGAGCACGCTTGCGGTCCATATTATGTACCAAATACTTACCTGGAAGGCTATTGTGTCTATACGAATAATACGTTGGGTTCTGCCTTTAGAGGATTTGGTGCTACTCAAGCTACTTTTGCCATTGAGAGGCAACTGGATCTGATCAGTAAAAAGCTTGGTATTGATCCGCTAGAAATCAGAATCAAAAATGCGTTACAAAACAATCAAAGTGCCGGGTTGGGGCATCTGCCTGCGCCAAGTGTGGGAATAGCAGATACCTTAAATCAACTTAAAAAGCATGACTTATGGGTAAATAAAGAAGAGTATCTCAAGACAGATGTTCCTTACCTGAAAAGAGCAATTGGCATAGCCTGCTCTCACCAGGGTTGTGGACTGGGTTCTTTTTTCCCGGATTACGGTTCAGCGGATATTAGGCTATTACCGGACGGTTCCTTCAATGTAAAGGTTGGCTGTCCCGATATAGGGCAGGGAAATGCTACTGCTTTTGCGCAGATAGCAGCGGAAGTTTTGCATACTGATCCTGACAATATTCATGTGGAAATAGGGGACTCCAGGACCTCTCCGGATTCAGGAAGTACCAGTGCCTCAAGATCAATTTATACCGGTGGGAATGCTATTGTCATTTCCGGCAGAAAAGTGAAGGCACTGCTATTGGCGGAAGCCTCCCGGGCGTTAGGAGTAGCACCTGATTTACTGCAATTCGGTGTTAACAATATCTCCACAAAAGATGGGGACAGAAGTATCACCTATAAGGAAATTGCGAGCAATGTAGCGGGACGGAAGGGAACGATTCGATATACTTCCAGGTTTGACTGGCCAACTTCAGAGCTTGAATTTAACGAGGCTTTGGGACTCCCTCATTATGTGTTCAGTTATATATCGGAGATGGCTCTTGTGGAAGTCAATGAATTAACCGGGGAAGCCAGGGTACTGAAGGCCGTGGTCAGTCCCGATGCCGGACGCATAATTAATATTCAGGGGCTGGAAGGACAGGCTGAAGGCGGTACAGTAATGGGAATGGGTTTTGCGCTGATGGAAGATGTTATCTTGGATGAGGGACAATATCTGACTAGAGATTTGTCAACTTATATCATTCCGACTGCATTGGATATTCCCGAGATGGATACTGTACCTGTTGAGGCTTTGGAAAGCACAGGGCCTTTTGGCGCTAAAGGTATAGGCGAAGCTGTGTGCAACCCTATTACCCCCGCCGTTATCAATGCTATCTGTGATGTTCTGGATATTAACATTACCAAACTGCCTGCAACTCCCGAAATGGTGTACAATTTGGCTCATAAAAAAATTAGCTGACGGCTGTTGGGGGTGAGAAAATGTTGCCTTATTTTGATTTGATAAAACCGGGAAGTCTTGCGGAGGCACTGTCAATTAAAGCAAATAAATCATGTACTCCGGTAGCCGGGGGTACGGATTTGTTAGTCAAAATTAAACAGAAAAAAGTGGCCCCCGGGCAGGTCATAGATCTCAGTGGATTAGAGGAACTTAAACAAATCAAGGAAACAGGCGATGGGATCAGTATTGGGGCATTAGTGACACACACGGAGATTATTAATAATCCCCTTATCCAAAAATATGCTCCCTTGTTGGTAGAAGG
>JAAYOX010000011.1 GCA_012520135.1 Clostridia bacterium | reverse complement strand
ATTTAACAAATTGTTCAATAAATTTTGTTAAGTTAATTATTTCACAAAGAAGGCAATAGTGATAATAGTGGTGAATAAGATATGTAGATGGCTAGGTTGTCAGACCAGGAGTCGCTAGTTGTCACGACTTCCTAAAGGGAGGGATGCCACCCTGCAAATTAATTTGTTGTTTTGGCAGTGTTGTGAATTGTTTGTGAGTTTTCTGGAAAGTAGCCAGAACCAAAAGGAGGTTGACAACACGTGAGTTTAACATTACTAGCTTTGTTAGCCTTAATGCCAATTATCGCCGTCTTCTTTTTCTTAGTCATTTTACGTTGGCCGGCTAAACATGCCACCCCCATTTCTTATCTAGTTGTGGTGATAATTGCTTTAACAGTCTGGAAAGTATCTGCTAAAGTTATAGCTGCAGCCACTATTCAAGGATTAATTATTACTTTTACCCTGCTTTACATTATTTTTGGCGCGCTTCTATTACTCAACACCTTAACTGAAAGCGGGGCCGCCCATACCATTAAGACCGGTTTTACCCGTATTTCCAGAGACCGGCGAGTACAGGCCATTATCATAGGCTGGCTATTCGGCAGTTTTATTGAAGGTTCTTCAGGATTTGGAACGCCGGCGGCTGTAGTAGCCCCATTGATGGTGGCTTTAGGTTTTCCTGCCATGGCTGCAGTTATGGTAGGGATGATTATCCAGAGTACACCTGTTTCCTTCGGGGCAGTGGGCACTCCTATGCTGACCGGTGTATATACAGGACTGTTGGGAGCACCGGAAGCAGAGGCTTTAGCCGCTGCCATGGGTCTTGATTACCGGGCATTTATCGTTCATATTGCTACCCGTGTAGGTATGATCCACGCGATTGCAGGTACACTGATACCTTTGTTTATCGCCATGATGCTCACTCGCTTCTTCGGAGAGAAGAAATCCTGGACGGAAGGGCTTAAGATCTGGAAATTTGCCCTTTTTGCCGCGGTTTGTATGACTATTCCGTATGTCATTACCGCCGTTTTCCTGGGTCCTGAGTTTCCTTCTATTATTGGTGCTCTAATCGGCTTGGCAATTGTAGTTCCTGCCGCTCAAAAAGGGTTCCTTATGCCCAAAGATGTGGATATATTTGACTTCCAAGCCAGGGAAAAGTGGGATCCCAATTGGATTGGCGCTCTCGGCGGAGAAATGGAAGAAGGCCGGAACAATATCAGTTTAGTTTCCGCTTGGATCCCCTATGTTTTCCTGGCTTTAGGTCTGGTGTTGAGCCGGACTTATAAACCTTTGACTGCTTTCCTGCAAAGTGTCAAGACACCCTTTAGTAATATTCTCGGCGTTGAAGGGATTTCCCAGAGTGTTGATTGGTTCTGGTCACCGGCTTTCATCCTGATTTTGGCGGCAATCCTGGCCAGCTTAATCCATGGGATGAAGGGGGACGAGATCAAAAGAGCCTGGAGTAAATCTTTCAAGATGGCTGCCGCCGCCGGTTCTTCCTTGATTTTCACTGTGCCGATGGTGCGGGTTTTCGTTTACAGTAGCATGAACGCTGCCGGTTACGACAGTATGCCGATTACCCTGGCGGAATGGGTAGCCCAGTTAGCCGGTGGTGCTTGGCCTGCTTTTGCCGGAGTCATTGGAGCCTTGGGAGCATTTATTGCCGGTAGTAATACCATCAGTAATATGATGTTCAGTTTGTTCCAATTCGGCGTGGCCGAAAGAATCATGGTCGCACCGGCTGTCATTGTAGCACTGCAGGCAGTGGGTGGAGCTGCCGGTAACATGATCTGTATCCACAACGTGGTTGCAGCTTCTGCTACTACGGGGCTTTTAGGTAAAGAAGGAGATATTATCCGCATGACTTTAATCCCCACAATCTATTATTTGATTGTGGCGGCGGTAGTCGGTTTTATCTTCTTGGCTATCGGGATGTCTTGAACGCGGCCCCGGGGCATAGTAGGATTACCGGGAGGAGTTGCTTTCCTCCCGGTTTTTTATCCAGGTGTGGTCTGACCACCGCACCACTATAAAGAGCTAACTTTTGCTGGGCAATTGTGTAAAAAATGGGGGTGAAGAGACATGGAGGGAAAACTTTATCAACAATTCAAAGTTGCGGCGGAAGGGGTCGGCGCCGAGGTTTACCGGGTTGAAGGCCCGGAACAGGCACTGGAATTAATCACCGGTATCCTGCGGGAATGGGAATCAAGAAAAAGGGATAAAAGGTTACAGGTGGTATGGAAAAAAGGGTCCATAACTTCCGGTTTAGCTACTAAGCCGGCGATTAAAGGGATTATTTACGAAAAAGAGCTTTCCTTTCGTGCCCGGGAGGCAGATGTGGGTATTGCCGAAGGGGACTTAGCTATTGCTGATACAGGAACTATAGTACAAGATGCCACTGACGTAGAAAAAAGGTATGTTACTACATTGCCTGAGCTTAACATTTTACTGGTCCGTACTACTGCTATAGTAGCCGATATGGAAGAGGCCTTTGCGCGGTTAAGGCCGGGCCGGATTCCTTTTCTGGCTTTTATTACCGGTCCCAGCCGTACTGCTGATATTGAAAGAGTTTTGACTCTGGGTGTCCACGGACCGGAATGGCTGCATGTGATTTGCGTTGATGAGGGGGGAAGCAGAAATGGCCAAGGATAACCTCAAAAAGGGAATTCAGACTGCTTTAGCCAACGAAAACCTGGGGGGAGCTTTGGAGCGATTCGCTGATTCTTATGTAGCATCGCGGGCAAAAGCCTATGAAGGAGTTGATTTTTATGGGCTCCGGCAAGAAATCGTAGCTTTAAAAGATTATGCTGCTGAACATCTGGAAGAATTAGCGGAGCGCTTTACTAAAGAAGCGGAAAAACATGGTGCCATTGTCTACCGGGCCACTTCTCCCCAAGCCGTCAAGGAATATATCGCTCGCTTGGCAGTTGAACGGGGCGTCGAGACTATTGTAAAATCAAAATCAATGGCTTCCGAAGAGATTCACTTGAACGAGTATTTAGCAGAACAAGGAATAACTGTTAAAGAAACAGACTTGGGAGAGTGGATTATCCAGTTGGCCGGTCAACGTCCTTCTCATATGGTAATGCCGGCAATTCACTTAACCAAGGAAGAAGTGGCTGAGATTTTCTCTAAAGAGGTGGAAGAGAGGCTGAGCAGTGATATTCCTCGGCTGGTCAAAGTAGCCCGGCAGGAATTGCGACAGTTTTACTTTGCCGCGGAAATGGGAATTACCGGCGCCAATATCGCGGTGGCGGAGACAGGTACCTTGGTCATAGTCACCAATGAAGGGAATGCCCGTTTAGTGGCAACTGTGCCACCTATCCATGTGGCTTTAGTGGGCCTGGAGAAGCTGGTTTCTTCAATGGAAGATGTACCCAAAATACTGAAAGCACTGCCCCGTAGTGCTACCGCTCAGAAATTGACCAGCTATGTCACCATGATTAACGGTCCGGTGCCAACCATAGTTAACGGCCAAGAACAGCCTAAAGAATTGCATATTATTCTAATGGACAATAATCGCACTAAAATGCAGCAAGATCCTTTATTTAAAAAAGCACTCCGATGTATTCGCTGTGCCAGTTGTCTTAATGTTTGTCCCGTTTACCGTCTGGTGGGGGGACATGTTTTCGGCCATGTATATGCCGGGGGTATTGGGACAATCCTTACTAATTTTTTCAATGACTTTGAGGATACGCCGGATATTCAGGCCCTTTGTATTTTCTGTGGCCGTTGCCAGGAATTCTGCCCTGCAGATATTCCTTTACCGGAAATGATTCTTAAACTCCGGGAAGAAAAAGCGGAAAATGAAGGTTTATCTACCATCGAAAAAGCGATTTTTGAAGGAGTGTTGGCTAACCGGGAGCGTTTTCACGGTCTCCTCAAAGTGGCCTCTAAAGCCCAGCGACCTTTTGCTGCTAAAGACGCTCCTTTTATCCGGCATTTACCCTTATTTTTAGCGGGATTTACCAGAGAGCGTAGCTTACCTACTATTGCTGACAAACCCTTAAGGGAATTGGTCGATAAACAAAATATCAGCGTTGGTAAAAAAGCTAAACGGGCCGCTTTTTATGCCGGATGTCTGATTGACTTTGCTTATCCCGGCTTGGGAGAAGATGTCATCGAAGTCTTGAACCATTATGGGGTTGAGGTAGTATTTCCTAAAGGGCAGACTTGTTGCGGAGCACCGGCTAAATACAGCGGTGCCAAAGAAGCGGCTGTTAAAATGGCCCGCCAAAACGTAGAAGCCTTGGATTTAGCTGATGTTGATTATATCGTATCTGCCTGCCCTACTTGTTCCGTTGCCCTTAAAGAGGATTTTGTCAAACTGTTGGCAGGGGATCCCCGGTGGGAGGAGGCTTCCCGGCGGGTAGCAGCAAAAGTACGAGACTTCACTGATTTAGTGAAAGAACTGGCCGGCGATGAGTTGGGGAAAGTCCCCGGGGACGGTCCCAAACTCACCTATCATGATTCTTGTCACTACAAGCGGTCCATGGGATTGAGCCAGGTACCCCGGGAAGTATTGACTGAATTGGCCGGTTGCCAATTGGTAGAGATGGAAGGGGCAGATCTCTGCTGTGGCATGGGCGGTTCCTATACCGTTAAGTTTCCGGAATTGTCAATGCCCATCCTGGAGAAGAAACTCAGTTGTATTGAGGCCAGCGGTGCCGAAGTAGTGGCCATGGATTGCCCCGGTTGCCTGATGCAGATTGGTGGCGGACTGGATCGGAAAGGCTTGCCAATCAAAGCGAAACACACGGCTCAGCTACTGGCAGAGGCATTACGCAAAGAGATAGAATAATTAATTGAGCAGGAAAGGTTGGAAGCAACGTCGAAACTTATTTGGAAGAATATATAGGGCAATAAGGCGGGGAAAGAAATGGATCTGAAACCAATTCGTACAAAGAGAATCTATGTTAGAATAGTAGAGCAGATCAAGCAACTCTTTGCCAGTGGCGATTTACGACCGGGGGATAAACTACCTTCCGAAAGGGATTTGGCCGAGCGTTTACAAGTAAGCAGGGCTTCCGTTCGGGAAGCCCTTAGTGCTTTGGAAGCAATGGGGTTACTGGAAATCCGACCCGGGGAAGGGGCCTTTATCCGGCAGAACAGGGTAGACAGTATTATTGAACCTTTGGCATTGTTGTTGCTAATGGAAAAAGACAAGACTTGGGAGCTGCTGGAAGTAAGGAAGATGATGGAAATAAAAACTGCCGGATTAGCTGCCTTGCGCGCGGCTCCGGAAGAGTTAGAACGTTTAAATAAAATTCTTACACGCATGGAAAGTGACCTTCAGCGGGGTGAATTAGGGGAAGAAGCTGACTGGGATTTCCATTTTACCATTGCAGAGATGGCCGGGAACTCCATACTGTTACGTCTGATGAATACCATTGGCGATGTGATGAGACAGGGTCTTAAAACCGCACGATTGGAACTTTACGTGAAACCGGGTAACGCCCAGCTTCTTTACGAACAACACCGGGCAATTAGCCAGGCTATAGAGAAGAAAGATTCCGAAAAAGCTCAACAAGCTATGCGGGAACACCTGATTTTTGTTGAGCAGGAACTACTGGGCCCCTCTGGCCCTCACAAAGATCTTGCTTGAAGGAGCAGATAATCAGGACCTGCCGGCAACAGCTTTGCGGGTCCTGATTAGGTCGATACTTTTGTTAACGATAATAGGTTACGGAAACCGGAGAAAGGAATGCTTAAATTCTCCGGCATTTTTTTTGTTCATATGGCGAGGACAGCGGCCTGGCGGTCTGCTGCCCGGAAATAGATCCATTTCACATTCACCTTGACCAAACAGGGGACAGTGGCCGTCACAAATCACTTCTAACATTAAATCACCTCATTTATAATAATGCTGTTGCTTGAATGAGTAAAAAATGGTATAAAGCTGAGTAGTATCTATAGTAGTGTCCCCCGGAAGCCGGATCTTAAACGGATAAGGGGCTCATGGAGGAGAGCCGGAGTTTGGAAAAAAGGCTATTATTCGATTCAATTTCTTATTGCATTAATATTCATTAGGATGTATAATTATAAACGACAGTTGGCGATGTAAGCCCAACAATAAGAGGTGAAATTGATCATGATTAAAGCGAGCATTATTGGAGCCACGGGTTATACAGGAGTAGAATTGGTAAGACTCTTGTCCTGTCATCCTCAAGCGGAATTGGCGATGTTAACTACCCGGAGTTATGAAGGGGAACACATAGAGGACCTTTTTCCCAGCCTGAAAGGTAAAGTGGAAATAGCCTGTTCTCCCCAAGATACTGCTCGGGTGTTAAAGGAAAGTGATGTGGTTTTCGTTGCTTTGCCCCACGGTCATTCGGTGCCGGTAGTTCAGGAAGCTGTGAAACAGGGTAAAAAAGTCGTGGATTTGGGAGCTGATTTTCGATTTCGGAAAGCGGCTACGTATGAAGAGTGGTATCAAGTAAAACATGAAGCACCTAAACTGGCGGCCAATGCGGTTTATGGGCTGCCGGAACTATACCGGGAACAGATAAAAAATGCCTCTGTGGTAGCTAATCCGGGTTGTTATCCCACCGGTAGTATTTTGGCTTTAGCTCCTGCTTTGCGAGCTGGGTTAATTGAATCAAATACCATTATTATCGATGCCAAGTCAGGAGTGTCGGGTGCAGGTCGTAAAGCCAGTCTTGTTACTCATTTCGGTGAGGCAAATGAGAATGTAAATCCTTATGGAGTGGCTTCCCACCGGCATACACCGGAGATTGAGCAGGAGTTGACTGCCTTGGCAGGAGAGGAGTTTACCATCTCTTTTACTCCTCATTTAATGCCCATGACTCGAGGCATTTTGGCCACTTGTTACGCCACTTTGAAAGATGAAATTTCTGAAGAAAAGTTGCGGCAAGTATATGAGGAGTTTTACCAGGGAGAGTCTTTTGTCCACCTGCTGCAGCCGGGACAGTGGCCCCATACGAAATGGGTATACGGTTCCAATCGCTGCTTAATTAACTTGACCGCAGACCGGCGAACGGGGCGGCTGGTGGTTTGTTCCGCAATTGATAATCTGGTGAAAGGTGCCGCCGGGCAAGCAGTGCAGAATATGAACCTGCTTTTTGGTTTACCGGAGACTAGTGGACTTGATTTTAACGCAATCTATCCCTAAAGAAGGGAGGACGGAAAACATGGGAATCTGGATTAGAAAAGAAGGCGGTGTGACGGCACCGGAGGGATTTCTGGCGGCCGGTGTCGGCGCCGGGATTAAGAAAAACGGCAAAAAAGATATAGCATTGATCTATTCGGAGAAAACTTGTACGGCGGCCGGGGTTTTTACTACAAACTTGGTGAAAGCGGCTCCTTTGTTATTGGATATGGAGCACTTGGCCAAAACCGGCGGCAAAGCCCAAGCCGTTATCGTGAACAGCGGCAACGCCAATGCTTGCACCGGCGAGCAAGGGGCAAAAGATGCGGTGGCAATGGCTGAGCTTACGGCGGCAAAGCTGGGGCTCAAACGGGAAGAGGTGCTGGTGTCTTCTACGGGAGTAATTGGGGTTAACATGCCCATGGAAAAAGTGACTGCCGGGATTAGTTTGGCAGCCGAAACACTGGCCCGGTCAGGAGGCAGTGCAGCAGCCCAGGCCATTATGACTACCGATACCGTACCAAAAGAGGTCGCCTTGACCTTCCAACTGGAGGGTAAAGAGGTAACCATTGGTGCGATGGCCAAGGGTTCAGGGATGATACACCCCAACATGGCTACCATGCTTTGTTTTATCACTACTGATGTAGCCGTAGAAGGAGAGGCATTGCGGCAGTCCCTTAAAACTGCTGTGGATGCTACCTTTAATATGCTGACGGTAGACGGGGATACCAGTACCAATGATTCCGTATTGGTTTTGGCTAACGGAGTAGCGGGCAATTCCCCTTTAACTCAAAACAGTGCCGGCTATGCCGATTTCACCTCCGCCTTGACGGAAGTATGCCGGGAGATGGCGAAAAAGATAGCCGGAGACGGGGAAGGAGCTACAAAACTGTTGGAAGTACAGGTCAAGAATGCGCCTACCCTTCAGGATGCCCGTTTGGTAGCCAAATCAGTAGCTTCTTCCAATCTGGTGAAAACAGCCCTATTCGGGGAAGATGCCAATTGGGGACGGATTCTTTGTGCCGCCGGCTACTCTGGAGCAAATTTCGATCCGGCCAAAGTGGAGATTTATTTGAAGAGTGCAGCCGGGGAACTGCAGACGGCAGCTCAAGGGGCCGGTATTCCTTTTGATGAAGACCAGGCGGCGGCTATCCTTAAAGAAAAGGAGATTATCTTCATTATTGATCTCCGGGACGGAGAGGCTGAGGCCTGTGCTTATACTTGTGATTTTTCCTATGACTACGTGAAAATAAATGCGGATTACCGTACATAAAGGGGGAGTTGAAACTGGTTCTGACGGCTTTGGAAAAGGCGGGGATCTTAATTGAGGCTTTGCCTTACATCAAGAAGTTTCACGGTAAAACCATTGTGATTAAATATGGCGGTCACGCCATGTT
>JAAYOX010000001.1 GCA_012520135.1 Clostridia bacterium | reverse complement strand
TCTGGCAGTTTTGCTGACCAGGGCAGCAGGTCCTCCAGCAAGGATGGATTGTTCTTAAAATCCATTCCCGGCATCTTGCTGAAAATATGTGTCAGATACTTGTATACGTTAAGGTTATTGGCCTTGGCCGTTTCCACAATACTGTAAACGATGGCACTGGAGGTGGCTCCTTTTTTGGTATCTGCAAATAGCCATGCCTTCCTGCCCAAAACAAAGGCTCTAAGGCAGTTCTCCGAGCGTAATCCTAAGCTTAGAATAACGAAGTTTATCCTCAGGATTAGAAAATCCTCAGGTTTGGGCGGGAGCCGCATGAAACATGAGCATAATTGCTGATTTATAAGTATTTTATTAGCTTTCGGCGAATAATGAAACTACCTAAATTTTAAAAGGAGGTAGTTTCATGTATCAAAATTATGAAGTAGCCGTAAACAAAGTAATGGATTATCTTGCCAGCAACAATTACACATCAAGTATCGTATATACTCATAAACGATGCTACCGGTTACTAAAGGAATATTTGGAGTTAAGGCAAATGTCGTATTCGCGGGAGTTGGCTCAACAGTGGTTGGATACGGTGACTTTAGGCCTATGCTCCTCAACCTTGAAAAATTACCGACGGGCGCTATCCAGGATAGATGACGCCCTAAATCATCGTGAAATCCAAAATACAAAAAATGCATACGAAGCAGCCCAGCATTACCAACATCTTGAATTCTGGTCTAAAGAATTATTGGATGAATTTCTCTCAGAGCTCTCAAAAAGTCATGGTTCAGGTTCAATCCAACAGCACCGCATTGCAAACTCCCGGTTTTTGGAGTATCTCTCCCAGTCAAGCTTAAAGGATATCGGGGAGCTTAACCATTATCTAATTAGGGAATACTACCGATATGACCTTCATAAAACCCAAAAGATAAAAGATCGTTACCACAGTCTGAACAGACATTTTCTTAAATATCTCGCTGATAAAGGTATGATTAAGGCGTCCATTCCATTGACTTTGGATAAATTTGTCCTCCGGCGTCTTTTTTTTATTGGTGAGTTACCAGCAAAGGAGAAGGAATGCTTTTCTAGTACAGGATCGTCAGACTACATCGCGCCTTGGGATTTTTATTCAAGAACACTTTTGCTCGGCTCTACTCATCTACAATGCCACCGCTACTCTAAAACAATAATAAGCACCTTTCGTAGAATATGGAGCGAATTATTTGTTTTCTTAGAAGCCAACGAGCTTGATTATTATCAAGAGCTTGCCTTGTCTGTAAGCGCTCAATAATCAGGTGCATCGTCAAAAGACATACCGTCCTGTCGTTGTCAATGCACCTGATTATTGAGCGCTTACGCTTTAGTCAAGAAATACCTGCAAAAGATCACCAGCCTAGTACCGGATACTATCTGGCTTTTTCCAGGACGCACCCCGGAAAAGCATATTCCAAAAACCAGTATAGACCAAAAGTTTAAGCAGTTATGGGCAATGACTCCATATGCCGGCAAATGTGATAAAGAACCCACTGTACAGGCATTACGGCATACATTTGTAGTAAACAAAATGAATGAATGGATGACCGATGGTATCTCTCTGGAAGTAATGATGCCCTACTTAAGTAGATATCTTGGCCATTCTGGGATTAAAGGCACCATGTATTATTATCATCAAGTAAGTGAGGCGTTTCGCATAGTACGGCAAAAAGATCTGGCTTCGGATAGGGTCATACCGGAGGTGATTTTTTATGAAGAATAGTTCCGTAACCGAAGGCACCCTATTCTTTTCCATGACATTGGAATTCCTTGAGACCTATCTGCCAAGACAACTGGGAAGAAGTCCTGAAACCATTAAGTCTTACCGCGATTCCCTCACCATCTTTAGACGTTACCTGTATAATGAGAAGAAAATATCTATGAGGAAATTCCGCTTTGAAGATTGCACTTCAAAGCTGATACAGGATTTTATCATTTTCCTAAAAGATTCAGGCAATAGCCCTGGGACATGCAATCAGCGTCTTACTGCAATTAGAACATATCTATGGTTTGCGGCTGACAGAGATATTGCATTGCAGTCAACAGCACTTGCCATCTCGAATATCCCACTGTGTAGAGTTCCTAAAAAAGAAAAAGAAATTTTAACAGAAGAAGCATTAAGATGCATTTTGCTGCAACCCAGAAATTCAAAGATTGGCATACGTGATAAAGTTATGATGGTTCTACTTTACGATTCCGCTATTCGTCTTGATGAGCTTCTTAGTCTTACAGTTCAGGATTTGATGCTAGCTGGCAACAATCCTTATATCAGAATTAATGGGAAAGGTAATAAGGAGCGAATTGTGCCAATTACTACCAAAACAGCTGAGCATATTCAACGATATCTAGAGTTATTCCATCCCAAGGGAGTCCGTGATGCATATGTTTTCTATACAAAGATAAAAGGCAAGATGGGGAAAATGTCGGGAGGAAATGTCGAGCGCTTTATTCAGCAGTATTCTGAACAAGCCAGAAATATTTGTCCGGAGATTCCGGAAAAGGTATATCCGCATATGTTTAGAAGGACAAGGGCAACCAGCCTATACCAAAGTGGTGTTGAACTGGCACTTATATCTCGTATTCTAGGGCACTCGTCAATTGAAACGACGAAGAACTATGCCACACCCTCCATGGAAATGCTTCGAAAAGCCATTGAATCAGTGGAATTACCTGAACAAGCTCAGGAAAAACCTTTATGGGAGTCCTGCAGCGAAGAAGATATGGCAAAACTGTGTGGCCTGCGTTAAATGAATAATCCTTACGTTCTGGATGGGGTTCCCATGTTTCATGCGGCTCCCGCCCAAACCTGAGGATTTTCTAATCCTGAGGATAACGCCCGGTTGTTCGAAATCTCAATCCGTCCATCTTTCAGGAAAGTCCCCAGGGCATCTTTCTGGTTTAAGGCATATTTCACTGCCTCGCCAAGTTTGGAACCTTGAAGGGGATTCACTTTTTCAAGCCACGACCAATAAGCCTCAAGAACAGGTTTGGATCGTTCCTGACGCTGCTTTTTCCTTTCTTCCGGTGTAAGCTCTTTTAATTCATCTTCGATGGAAAACAGCCGGTTGCAATAATCAAATCCCACCGCAGCAGTGGATCCTGATTTATCACCGTTTCTTGGCATAGCATCTTGAAATTTTCTTCGAAGATGTGCCCAGCAACCGCAACGGGTAACATCCGGCACTTTATTGTAACCACTGTAGCCATCTGTTTGCAGGTAACCTTTAAAACCGGTTAAAAATCGCCTGGCATGTTCCCCTGAACGGGTGGGTTGGTAATCATAGAGTATCACCGGCGGTGACCCTGTATTGCCTGAACAATAGACCCACATCCGGGATTCTGAAGAAGGTTTCTTTCCTTCTTCTTTAAGTACTTGAATGACAGTTTCGTCAGCATGGATTACCGGCTCTTTAAGAAGCTGTGCCTTCATTTCTTCCCATAGGGGTAATAACCAGTCATGGGCTGAGCGGATAATCCAGTTAGCCAGGGTAGCACGGGAAAGGGTTACTCCCTGATTGG
>JAAYOX010000133.1 GCA_012520135.1 Clostridia bacterium | reverse complement strand
ATTTACAGTTAACAATTCGGCAAATTGCATTATATCCCTGCCGGCAGCCAAAAAAACTGTCCAAATCAAGCTAGACAGCTCAGACTGCTGACAAAAACGAATCTGTGTTAATCGAAGACCAAAGACGAAACCCAATTTGGGAATGAGCTCAGTCGCCTGCTTGTTAACAAATAGCGTAAGGCTGTAATGTTTCGCGTAGCGGGCGTTGTTCCCCCAGCCGTCGGCAGCTTGCTGCCGGTAACGGCGTAGGGCTCCGCCTGAGCTGTGCGAACATTACCGCCTTACGCGGGCTAACAACAAAAAAAGCTGTCCCGATCAAACCGGACAGCTTATTACCGATAGACTTAACAAGTCAACTATGATTAAACTTCTCCAATTTCGTTAGAGGTTCATAAATATCCGTTCCTTCCGGCAGGTAATCCCATCTTTCTCCTTCAATCAGGATCTGTACCTTTTTTACCTCCGGCAAGCCGGTTAGAGTATAGGTAATAGCATTGACTAGCTGCCTTTCAAAAGTACTGCCTCCCCCATACCCTACAAATTCTCTATTAAAATTAACCACGAGCATTTTTTCTGCTTCATCCCACTCTAAACTAATGACCTTTGTGCCATCCCAAAGAACAGGATTGAGACTGCTTCCCTTAGGAGGCCCCTTCAACAATTCCTTGATAGCGGATTGTGCCTTTTCCAGCACACTTAAGCCGGCAGCAATCTCAATCGTAACCGGCACCATAAACATGGCGTTCTCATCACTGAAATAAAGGGTTATTTGCTCTCCGTCACCCTCTAATTTACCTACAAAATTGACCCCCCGCTCCCTTTGTAAGGGTTCCCTTAAGGCTACCCCATGGAGTTCTTCGGGAGTTCCTCCTTCGACGGAAACTCTAACTTTTTCGACCTCACGTAACTCTGTCAAAGTATAGACCAGGGAATCCAAAGCTAACTGTACTTCCTGTTTATCTTTAAGCTCCAAAAATTGCTTGGTAAACTCCACATACACGGTACCGGTATTTTCCGCCAGATAAATATCTTTCAATTTAGTTCCTTCCGGCATCGTTGCAGCCACAAAGTCATTATTGGGACCGGCTAACAGTTTTTCTACCGCCACTTTGGCAACTTCTTTGGTAGGGTTAATATCTATAGTAAGTGGTAGCAAAAATTCTTGATCGCTGGTAGCAAAATAAACTAAGACCTGGCTTCGTTCGCTGGACAACACCAGTTGCCTGTTGCTGCTAGAAGGTGTTCCCCTTTGTTCACTATCAGAACCGTTAGTCGGTTTGGCACTCATTCCGCATCCGGCCAGCACCAATCCCAGTGCCAGTAGGATTAATGATGCCCAAAGCCACTTCCTACTGCTGACCAGAAGCCATCTGTTATCCATTTTTGCCTAGGCTCTATCCCAACAAACCTAGGAGCCACCTCCTTTACTCCTGATTAAACCTACTTGAGCCTTTATTTTATTCTATTTTCGCCACATTAATTCCTGCCGCTTATGGGTTTCCAATAAATTACCAGCATATTTCTACTAATTGCTGATATATTTGACAACAATTGTTGCCAAAACAGCCAAATTCAGGTAACCAAACAGTGGGTAGATAGTTTTCACCAAAGCTGAAAATCCGGCGTTGCTAAACCCGGCTGCTATCACCAGCAAGAATACTACAATAAAGGGATAGGAATGGTAATCTTTTGCCAATCTAAAGGCTAAGACACCTCCGTTTACGATAGCAGAGGTAAGCATCGCTAACCACAACACCACCGCATAGCCAAAACCAAGCCAAGTACTTTCCCGGTGGGCAAGATAAAGCATAGGAACTTCTAAACTGTTGACCACCGAATAATTATTAAGCAGTGCTTTAGTCAT
>JAAYOX010000132.1 GCA_012520135.1 Clostridia bacterium | reverse complement strand
ATGTTTCCCTCCCTTTTCCGGATCTGATTGTATCGTCCCGGTAGAAGTATTCTTGCTGATCCTTTCTCCCCTTCTTTCATATATCCTGCAAGTTTTCAAACAATTTTAACTTAACAAATAAAAAAGTTCCTGACTAAGCAGGAACTCAGCTGGCGATTTTTATGTTGCGTTTACCCAAATAGGGACTGAATACTTCCTCCACTAATTTATTTTCATCATTGAAAATGGCGGTGCCTGTATGGAGAAATTGCTGCTTGAGATGATACCGCAAATCAAAGAAGCGTACTAAATGGCCCTTTTCAGTGCGCTGGAGAGATACATAGAACAGGGGGGTAAATTCTTTAAAAAGTCTACCCAGTTTACTCTCCAAAGCAGTCTTAATCAGACTGTTATGCTGTTTCCATAACATCCGGCGCAAGTTAAACATTAAGGAAAAGGAATAAATGTGACCCACAATAAAATTATCTTTGGTTTCGATAAAGACATCCCAAGTCCAGTTGCCCTTGAGAGCCGGCATCACCATGATTCGCTTCGCTTGACTACCATATTTTCGTTCCAGTAATCTTCGCACCCGCCGGTTTAAACCAAAACGAAGAGCTAAGTATAGAGCTCCCAATCCAATCCCCCAGCCGTGAACAGCGGGAACGGCCTCTTGAGCAAACAACATCGCAGTTAACAGTAGAAATAAATAAGGGTCGAAAATATTCAATAAATTAACGCTAACCTTTTTCCGATATAGAGGCCAAAAAAGCTCTGCTCCGTAAGAATTAAAGATATCAACAACCGAATGGGATACGGCACCCAACCATGCCCAGGTAAATAAAGTCCAAAAAGGTGCTTCGGGAAAAACTAATGCCAGCGGAAACGTTAACAGCCCTGCCAGCAGGGCTGTTCCCGGTATGGAATGGGAAACCCCACGATGATGACGTAAATAGAACAAATCACCTTTTGCCTGTAAAACTATATCGAAATCGGGAGCC
Source organism: Clostridia bacterium (assembly GCA_012520135.1). Taxonomy (GTDB): domain Bacteria; phylum Bacillota; class DULZ01; order DULZ01; family DULZ01; genus JAAZDD01. Next base: position 8,689 of record JAAYOX010000132.1, on the reverse strand, counting down.
AGGGCACCGATGAGAGCACTCATATAGACGGGATTCTGCAGTGACAAGTCTCCCCCGGAAAAACTGGCTATTCCCAAACCGATCAATCCATGGGTAATCGGATCCATACTTTTCTAGGTCCTCCTGCCTTTCACCTGTAGATTAAGCATTATTATAGCACAGGACGAACTAAAATAACTTCCTTTTTTACATTAAATTTTAGGAAAAATCGGGCTGCTACTTTAGCCCAAATAGCTTCCCGATGCTGTCTGAAAAAGGCGGATAAAGAATACCGCGGTTTGTAACAATCGCTGTAATCAACTCAGCAGGCGTAACATCAAAGGCAGGGTTATAAACCTTCACTCCCTCAGGTGCCGTCCGCTTACCAAATCCGCACGTCACCTCTTCCGGGCTGCGCTCTTCAATAACAATTTCGTCGCCGGTAGGAGTGGACACATCGATGGTAGAGGTAGGAGCGGCTATATAAACAGGGATGTTGTGATGTTTAGCCAAAACGGCTACCGAGTAAGTGCCAATCTTGTTAGCTGTATCTCCATTAGCTGCTATGCGGTCACAGCCTACAATAACTGCCTGGATTTTACCCTGACTCATCACCATGCCGGCCATGTTGTCAGTGATTAGTGTTACGTCAACACCGGCTTTAAGAAGTTCCCAAGCCGTCAAGCGAGAACCCTGGAGTAATGGCCGTGTCTCATCAGCATATACTTTAAAACGGATGCCTCGTTCCTGACCCAACAGTATCGGGGCGAGAGCAGTCCCATAACGGATGGTGGCAATCCCCCCCGCGTTGCAATGAGTTAAAATACCCATTCCATCCTCTAATAGGGTAAGCAGGTCTTCCCCAATAGCGAGGCAGGAGGCCTCCTCTTCTGCTTCAATCTGTTTAGCTTCATCAATTAGCGCCTGTTTTATCTCAGTGATCGATTTGTCCTTTAAACCCAAAGCCCGTTTTTCGATACGATCAAGCGCCCAGAATAAATTTACCGCCGTAGGGCGAGCCATGGCCAGGTAATTTTTTTGTTTCTGTAGCTCCTCAAAAAAAGCAGCAGGTTCACCCTCAAACTGATTCAGGGAAAGGGCCAGTCCATAGGCCGCTGCAATTCCAATTGCAGGTGCACCACGCACCTCCAGCTTTTTAATCGAATGGTACATTTGTTCCAAAGTACGAATTTCCAGAAATTTCGTTTCGGTAGGCAGAGCCGTCTGGTCTAATAGACGAATGTAATCCCCCTTGAATTCGATTGGCAATATGGTCTCTTGCATTGAAATGTACTCCTTTCGTAAGTCAATTCGGCTTAGCGCTCAAAAATCTTTCCAAGGGTCTCAGGGATTTCTGAGTTACGCCCACATACCTTTAAGATTAATAAAGTAGCTATATAGAGGATCATCAGAACAAACTGCTCAGGAATGTTAGATCCTATCAAAAGCAACGTTTTGACTAAACACCAGCAAAAAACAGACTGGACAAAATTAATCCAACCGGGGTATAACCGGCGGCCAAACTCATGCAGCCTCGTCCGGCGGTCACATTTGTCTAACCCAGTGCTAACGATAGATTCAGGCCTATTGATTATATTCCTTGAAAAAAATTATTATAAGATCCACTAGAATTGCAAAAGATTAATACCCATTTGTCAAGTTCTAAATGTAATAGGTAATGGAAGAAAACACACGATAATTCCTAATAAAGGCTTAAAAAAGGAAAAACTCCTTTAAAATAGAGACAGGGTAGTCCTTGCCCGAATCTCTAAATAAAGGAGAACAAACATGCAATGCAAGGATATCATAATATCTGCATTTGAGCAATTGTTTAAGCTGTTTTCCACCTAAAATTTTCAGCCATTATCAGCCACTATTAGATAAACTTGGAGTTGAAAAATACACCAAGAAACTATACACCAAACAAATTATTTAACTCACGGGTTATGCTCAATTTCAGGTTATCTTCCAATTGGTATTCCATGGTCGCAATCTTTTCTGAATAATGGAAAGCAAGGGAGGTAACACACTCCAGGGCAAAGATGTTACATATCGTTTTTATAACGAATCCAGTTATAAGTGGAGGAAATTCCTCTATCTCATCTATGAATGGGAACGCAGGGAAAGCTAGGCTGATAAAACCTTTTCCTGACTAAGGAAACCCCTGGTTACCTTTGCCAAGGAGCGATAAAACTCCGTCCGAGCCCCGGACTCCATTGCATCACAAAAAGGATCAATCCATGGGGCTAGATATAGCTCCAGGAATTGTTGATACTCCCTGTCTCGCCTTCTGAAAATAAGATAATAGAGAAATTCCAACTCAACAGCTATATGGTCGGGCAAATCCTTCTGTTCCGGATCTAATTTCAGCCCGACCTCTTGGTAAAAACGGCTTACTGCCACCGTACTGTCACCCATTACCTGACCTTCCTTTTCTAAATAGACAGAGCCGTAAGGAGGGGCCAACACATTGAATGGTCCTATAAATAGCCGCGCATAATCCACTACTAGTTCAGTCACATCCCCAGCCTGCTGTTCCAGTTCTCTCCGCATAACCGACACATCCGCCGTCCCCTTTGGGAAAACCAATTGTATCCAGTCCTCTAAATTGACCAATAAGGGTTTTAATTCAGGGCAAGGCTCATAATAACAGGCCGACAGCAAACGGTAGATATTGGCCTTTGCTTGTTGCTCAAATCCTCTAACTCTTGTCATTGCCGGCACCTCCTTGACAGGCGTTCTCACTTCAAAAAATAGATTAAAATTCGCGTATATAGAACACTTTGGGTTTCGTTCCCAAGTCAGACCGTAATTGGAAATGACTATGTTTACCCAACAGTTTATTAACTTCACTGTCAGGATCATCTAAATCTCCAAAAATTCTGGCTCCGGCAGGGCAAGATTCTACGCAGTATGGTTTCCGCCCTTCTTTAATCCGGTGATCACAGAATGTGCATTTCTCCACCACACCTTTTGGCCTTACTCCGGCATAAGTTTTTTCCCGTTCAGGATTATAGTAAGGTGTAGGAGTGCCGGTCTTTTCTGTTATTTCCCGGCCGGTACCGGTCAGTTCTTCCATAACCGCATCACTACTTTGCCATCTTTGGTGGGGCTTCTTATCATTAAAATAGATAACACCGTAAGGATCTGCTACCATACAATTCCTGCAACCGATACAGCGATCCGGATTATGGAGGGTTAAACCATTAGGATCTTTATACATGGCCCCAACAGGGCACACTTTGACACAAGGAGCATCTTCACAATGGTTGCATAAAGTAGGTATAAACTCATAACGAACATTAGGGAACCGACCGGTAGTCTTGTGGATGTAGTTGGACCAGTAGAAACCGTCTTCCACATTATTTTCGTTTTTGCACGTAATGGCACAAGCACCGCAACCGGCACATTTGTGCAAATCAACTACCATACAGTAGTTAGCCATACTCCTCACCTCCTAACTTATACTTTCTCTACTCTGATCCGGGTGACGCCACCATGACGGGTCGTACTGCCACTTAAACGGTCAAAATCCGACGGTAAAATATCATTATTATTGCCCCCGCGAGGCAGCCGCTTCTCGAAATCCTGGGCTGCAATCCTCCCATAGGCCCAATGGCCCTGGCCGTAACATTTACCTATGGTTCCAGGACGAACGCCCTCCCAGAGTTTCGCCGTGCACTCCAACTGCCCCGTAGGCGAGATCAACCTGATCCGGTCCCCGTTCTTCACACCCAGTTTCAGACCATCCAGCGGGTTGATCTTGGCAACATCATCCCAACGTTCATCCCCCGGGTCCACGTCTTTACAATCCTGATACCAGGAACAGTTGGCCGAGCGGCCTTCCCGGTTTAGGCGCGAGCGGTGTTCGAAGAAAATAAAGGGATACTCTTCTGGCTTACCCCACCTAAAAGCGGGTTCATAATGAGGAACAAAGGCTTGCTCTCCTTTTGCCTCATACTTGCAGGTTTTTAGAATATCATCCACATCAGTATTATGCTTTTGCGCATGAGCCGTTAAAGCATCTTTTAAGGTTTCACTGTAAAACTCAAACTGACCGGTCTTAGTGCCAAAGGCACCCCATTTTTGCCGGTATGGATAAGGAACGGAATTTCAGACTCCTTTTTCCCTGAATTCCTCCCATCCTCTGATAAGATCCCCCTTCTTCTCTACAGTAGGATCCCACAAAGGCTGGGTGAACAGTTTTAAAGCATATAAAGAGAACTCTTGACCGTTAGTCGGTTTTTTCCCGGTTTCAGGATCTTTGAATTCTTCCTGAAAATACCGGTAGACATTGTCAAAGCCTTTTACCGCCAGCTTTTCCGCAATCAGCCAAAAGATTTCACTTTCATCCATCCTGACATCCCATAAAGGTTCTATTACCGGTTGGTTCATGGTAGCATAAGCAATCTTGTTAGCCTTCGACTTTACATAGCCCAGCTTTTCATAAAAATGATGGGTTGCCGGTAACACGATGTCGGCGTATTTGCTCATTTCTGACGGATGGGTAGTAATGTGTACAAAGAAAGGCAATTTGGTTAGGGCCCTATCCCAGCGGGAGGTTTCATTGCAGGAATAAACAAAGTTGCACCAGCCGCCGATGGCCATTTTAATTTCGTAAGGATCTTCATCGTTGATACCGTCTGCCACACGGTTAGTGATCACTCCACCCCCTGATTTACCGTCTTTCAGGGCGGGGAATTCCTTGGTTCCCCTTTGATCGATTTTAGCAAATTTGGTACCGGCTTGAGCAATTTCATCCTGATAGGCACTATAATCAGGCAACCCTTTAGTTGGAACACTGGAACCGCGAAGAGTACCACCGATATTGTCTACGGAACCGACCAGACCGTTTAGAGCATGAGCTGCCATACAGTTGTAGGCTCCCCTAACCTGCATTGCCGTACCGGGAGCAACCCAAGAAATGGCCCGGGGAGCTGCATCGGCAAAATCTCTAGCCACCCGGTATATTTGCTCTGCCGGTACACCAGTAATCGGTTCTGCCCATTCCGGGGTCCGATTCTTCAGTTCGATATTCCACCATTTGACTAATCCATAAGTATATTTTTCGACGAAGGTTTCCTCATCAACAGTAACTCCGGTTTTAAAACGATTAACACCGTCGACAAAGTCCCCGACAAATTCCCGGTACCATAGACCTTCCGTCAAAATAACATGGGCGATGGCCAAAGCTAAAGCGCCATCCTCCCCGGGAATAACAGGAAGCCATTCATCGGCTTTTGCCGCTGTAGTAGATAACCTGGGATCCACAATAGCAACTTTAGCCCGATCCATAACCTCTCCCCACACATTCAGTACATGGGGAACCTGCCGGTTGGAAGCCAGGGGATCGGCGCTCCAGCCTAAAACATACCTGGTTTTTAGTAAGTCGTAGTCCCGGTAGTCCCAGTAACCTTCTGTATAATAAGGGCCAAATTTCTCTGCCTCGGCACAGATGGCACTGTGAGAAATGTTGTTGGGTGACCCATACAGTTTTGTAAAAGCATCATAATAAAGATCACCCATCACCGTATACCTGCCCCGCAAAGTTACATATTTATGAGTCTCCTTATTTTTCCGCAATTCCATCAGCTTGTCAGTAATGATATCCATTGCCTCATCCCAAGTAATAGGTACAAAATCAGGCTCTTCATTTCTGCCTTTCTTGGGATTAGTTCTTTTCATGGGTGTTTTAACCCGATCCGGATCATACACTTGCTGCAATGACAAATGGGCACGTGGACACACATTACCATGGTGAGCTAAAGAGTTGGGATTCCCTCTGACTTTAACAGCTCTCCCATCAACCACCTTTACCTGGACAGGGCACCAGGTAGTGCATCCTTGACAGGTAGTAGGCTTCCACTGACCTTCGTCGACCAAAGCATCACTATCGGCTTGAGCCAAAGCATTAAGAACAGGTTTGGCTCCCTGCACACTTGCCGCCGCTACTCCGGTAGCTGCCGATAATTTCAGAAAACCCCTACGGGATAACTTCATCTCCAACCCTCCCTTAAGTCGTAATCGTTATTAGAATATGGGGAATTTAATCTGTCCCACGGTTAAAATCACCTGCTTCATGATAAATCCTCCAACCAGGATAGACAGGCTAATAATGGACATTAATCCCCCGGGAATCTCCTTGGTGTTCTGTTTCAAGGCTACCACCGCCAGTACCAACGGTAAAACCAGGCCCAGTCCTACTGCCCCGGCCCACCAAAGGGCACCATGGGCTGCAAAAAACAATTGGAGAGCGCCGCTAGCATAAAGTCCTGTTCTTCCTAAGGATATCATCCAGAGACCAGTTGCTACTAACTGAAAGACTAGCAAAACAACCAACAATACACGGAAATCAAAACTTTCATTTTTCTCTGCACCGGCCGCTGCTTCTACTCGTGCAATTTGCCTGGCAGCAACACCAAAGCTATTTAATAATAAGACGAAGGAACAACCGGCAAGAATAGAAGAAACAAAAAAGATCACTGGCACCAACCCGTCGTTCCAAAGTGGATTGCTGCCGGAGGAAGTCAGCAAAGCTCCATGATAGAGACCTACACCTAGAGCCAGGATTGTCCCTATTACTTTTAGTACACTACTCGCTTGTTGACCCTTGATAGCCTGCCAAGCCATTAGCAGAGCGACCACCATGAAAAACACCTGCAAGAATGCTCCCCAAGACATAGCCGATCCGGGATTGAAATGAAACATGGTAGTCAAAAATCGCTCCGGTCTACCTAATTCCGTCAGCAAAAAAATAACACCTAAACTAACGGCAACAGGAGCCACAATGAAACCTTTTTTGATTAAATTGCTGTAATAGCGAGAGTTGAGATAACTCCCCAAGATAGCTGTCAAAAAAGCGCCTACTCCTAACCCGCCCAGGAATAGGTCTAGGGTGACTCGAAAATCCCATGCCATAGCATAATTCATTCTTATCCCTCCCCATTTCGTGATTAATTTCAAATGTCTGCCAACACAACCTGCAGATTAAATATCCCTCCTTCTGATTAATGTTTTTCGCCTTATGAGCATTATGTCACATTCTCTTAAAGTTCTGTATCAGCAATAACCTTAATCTCCCTGATAACTCTGTCAGGTTTTTCAATGATTCTATCCGGCGGTGTAAGGTTTTTCCCTATAAAAAAAAAGGACCCTGATGAATCCTTGGCTTCCTTCCTTTATAGTTGCCCTGCCTTTATCCGTTCCATTAGGTCCTTGACTTTTAACTCAATTGTTTTTGCTGTTTTGACGAATTCAGCTTTAGTTTTGCCGGTAGGGTCTTCCAAACCCCAGTTTTCCCGGCTTTTGGCCGGAAAATTAGTGCAATTAACATTGCATCCCATGGAAACAACTATATCAATTGGAGGTAACTCTTGCAAGAGTTTTGGCATTTGAGTTTTCTCCATATCTACCTGATATAGTTCCTTGATGACCTCTACTGCATCTGGATTGATCCTATCTTTGATCTCAGTTCCCGCTGAATAAGCGTTAAAAACATTGGCAGCAAACACCTTTGAAATGGCCTCTGCCATCTGGGAACGACAGGAATTATGGACACAGATAAAGGCCACATTGGGCTTGGTCATATACACTTTCCTCCTTAGGCTCTTTTTTATGTTACGCCAGTCCTTTAAAGACACGCTGCTTCAGCATTCGTTCTGACAATAACGACTGCTGAAGTGGGGTTAAAGGCTCTGGCTCTCCATCTTCATATCTGATTTCAATGAAATACATGCAATTATCTTTAGGCGAAAGTTTTTTGAAGCATATAGCTTGTTCACCGTCTCGAACATACATACCGCATTGCTCACATTTAATCATAGTTTTTTCCTTCTTGACTTACTTGAGGAAACCAGTGTCTAGTTTTATTGGCAAAGCGAACCAAAGCCAGCATAACCGGCACCTCTACCAGCACCCCTACGATAGTGGCCAGAGCCACCGGAGAATCTACCCCGAACATGGAAATAGCCACAGCTACTGCCAACTCAAAAAAATTGGACGCACCAATCATCCCGGCAGGGGCAGCAATATCATGGGGCAATTTAACAGCCCTGCATGCCAAATAGGCGACTGCGAAGATCAACAAAGTCTGCAGAATAAGAGGTATAGCAATCAAGATAATGTGCAGTGGGTTATTCAGGATAATGTCGCCCTGAAAGGAAAAAATTATAATCAGGGTCAGAAGCAACCCCACCATAGTTATATTATTAAACTTGGGAATAAACTCTTTAACGAAATAGTCTTTCCCTTTGTTTTTGATCATGAATGTACGGGTCAGAACACCTGCGGTCAAAGGGATTACCACAAACAATACTACCGATAGAATGAGGGTTTCCCAGGGAATAGGCACCCCACTTACACCCAGGAGAAAGGCCACAATCGGTGTAAAAGCCACCAGAATGAGCAAATCGTTAGTAGCTACCTGAACCACCGTATAACCGGGATTGCCGTTGGTAAGATGACTCCAGACAAAGACCATGGCGGTACAAGGTGCGGCTCCCAAAAGAACTGCCCCAGCCAGGTAGTCACGGGCCAGCTCAGCGGGGATAAACGCCTTGAATACCACATAAAAGAAGAAAGCAGCAATACCGAACATAGTAAATGGCTTGACTAGCCAGTTTGCCACCCATGTAACAATTAAGCCCCTGGGGTTCTGACCTGCATATTTGATGCTGGCAAAATCCACTTTCATCATCATGGGGTAAATCAT
>JAAYOX010000131.1 GCA_012520135.1 Clostridia bacterium | reverse complement strand
ACCGCTCCTCCCGCCAGGGCAACCAGGGCGTTTCCCAGGCTTAAACCTAAAATTTTCATGCCGTTGACGTTTACGCCTAAACTCTTAATCATCACTTCATTATCCCCGGTGGCACGAAGGGCTAAGCCCAATTCCGTTTGGAACAACCAGTATAAAAAGATAATAGCGGCTACAGCCATCAATAAACCAAACAGAACCCCCCGGTATTGGGCAGGAATACCCAACACACCCAAGCTTTGAGCCACCGTATCCGTTCCCAATAAAGGCAGGTTAGCCCGCCCTAAAATCCGAAGATTGATAGAATACAGTCCCGTCATGGTCAAGATACCGGCCAGGATAGGGGTAATGCGAAAATAAGTGTGCAGCACACCGGTGATTATTCCTGCAGCTCCACCGGCCAAAAAGGCCAGGGCCAGCCCCAGCCATGGGCTGTGCCCTCCTACAATCAACACAGCAGCAGTTGCCGCACCCAAAGTCAAACTGCCGTCTACCGTCAGGTCAGGGAAATCCAGAATCCTAAAAGTTAAGTATACTCCTAAAGCCATCACTCCAAAGATAAGGCCAAGTTCAGCTGCTCCTAATAATATTTTTAGATTCAAGCGATTTCACCCCAAGCTATTCTTCAATGATTTCTATGGCTTGATCAATCACGGATTGAGGAATTTCAATTCCAACTGTTTCGGCTGCTTTCAAGTTGACAATGACAGACATCTCAGTTTGAGTTTCCACCGGGATCTCAGCAGGATTTACACCAGCAAGTATTTTCAAAGCTTGCTCTCCTGTCTGCCGGCCTAACCGGTAATAGTTCACCCCGGCTGTAGCGATACCGCCTCTGACCACAGAATCTCCTTCCCCTGGGAACATAGGAATTTGATTATCATAAGATACTTTCACTACAGCTTCCAAAGCTGAAACTACAGTATTATCCGTCGGTACATAAATGGCATCCACTTTGCCTACCAAGGATTGGGCTGCCTGTAACACCTCACTGGAATTGGTGGGGGTAGCTTCTACAACATTGAGGCCTTTTTCCGCGGCATACTTTTTCACTTCATCTGCTTGCACGATGGAATTCTGTTCCCCGCTGTTATAGATCAGACCGATATTCTTCACTTCCGGTACAATTTGCTGCAACAGTTCCAACTGAGCTGCAATAGAGACATAGTCGGAAGTACCGGTTACGTTTCCACCCGGTTTATCCATACTTTCTACCAGGCTGGCGGAAACGGGATCTGTTACCGCAGTAATTAAAATGGGAATGTCTTTGGTGGCATTGGCCATGGCCTGAGCAGTAGGGGTCGCAATCGCAAGAATGAGGTCGGGTTCGTCCTGAGCAAACTGCTGAGCAATAGTCTGGGCGATCGACATATCCGCTTGAGCATCCTTATGGACTACCCGCAAATTGCTGCCTTCCTCATAGCCATTCTCTTTCAGTACATCCAAAAAACCTTCCCTAGCGGCATCTAATGAAGGGTGAGCAACATATTGGATTATTCCCAAAGTTACCAATCTTTCTTCTTTATCAGCGGTACCGGTCGATTCAGTGCCTGCACCGGGTGTAGCACTTTCCTGACTTTGACCGCAGCCCATAACTCCTCCCAATAACAATCCAATGATCAGAAGCAGACTTAACCATTTAATCTTTCTCATCTTTCTTTTCCTCCTTTATGATTATTGATCGATTATATTTCAGCAAACTATGATTAATGTCACCCTTGAGAGCATCACTCCTTTCACTGAAAAAGCCACAGCATCTCTTGTAGGGACGAAGCTGCGGCTTTCGCGGTACCACCCTAGTTGGTCATAGACCCACTTTGATCAGATCGGTGCAATTAAAAAAGGCTCTTCATCCTCATAGGGACGAAAAGCCTGCTTTTCGCGGTACCACCCTAGTTGACAGTATTAGACTGCCCCCTTGGTATAAGGTACGGGATTGCTCCGATACCCTTTCCTTTTAACGGCGGAAATCCCGGCCAAAGCTACTGAACAGTTCACTTTGGCAGTTTAGAAGGGAACTTCAATTAGCTTCCTTTTAAGGGTGCTTCCAGTCACGACACCCTCTCCCTAGAAAATTCCACTAACCTACTTTCCTTCCGCATTACTTTTCGCTGTATTGATTAATAGTATATGGGGCAAAGGAATCCCTGTCAAGACTTCCCCCACAATTATTTAGGCAGGATTGAGTTTTGAAACAGCAATACCCCGCTCCAGCAATTGAGACCATTGGGTTAGACGGCTATCAATCCGGTGATGCAAACTGCCCGGTGGATAAGAGCCGTCAGGCAAACGCTCACCCACCGGCACTCCCGTCAGCAACTCCATTCCTTGATCCACGTGACTGATGGCGTAAATATGAAATTTACCTTGTTTAACGGCTTCCACCACTTCAGCAGCCAGCATCAAGTTTTTCACATTCTGCCTGGGAATAATTACTCCCTGTTCTCCCGTCAAGCCTTGCAACTGACACAAGGCAAAAAAACCTTCGATTTTTTCGTTGATGCCCCCTACCGGCTGGATTTCACCTTTTTGATTGATAGAGCCGGTAACTGCCAGCCCTTGCTTAACAGGCACTTCCGCCAAAGCTGAAAGAAGAGCATAGAGTTCGGTACTGGAAGCACTGTCCCCGTCCACTCCGTCATAGGACTGCTCAAAACAGATACTGGCGGATAAAGCCAGAGGCTTATTTTGAGCGTACTGACCGCCTAAATAGCCGCTCAGGATTAATACTCCTTTATCGTGAATCTTGCCTGACATTTCCGCCTCTCTTTCAATATTCACTACACCTTTATCCCCGGCAAAGACCCTGGCGGTAATACAAGTAGGCTTACCGAAACTATAATAGCCGGCTTGGTAGACAGCCAAACCGTTTACCCTTCCTACTTCCGCGCCCCTGGTCTTGACCAAGATTTTACCGTCCAGCATCATTTCCTGCAATTTAGTTTCTACCCTGCTGCCTCGATATTTTTTCTCCTGAATTGCCCGGATCACGTGCTTTCCCTGCACTACAGAACTGCCCTCTTGCTGAGCCCAGGCACTTGCTTCGTAAATAATCTCCCCTACTTCATTAAAACGGGTAGATAATTTTTCCTGGTTTTCTGCCAGCCAAGCACCGTACTCAACTACCCTGGCTACCGCTGAACGATGAAAATGGAGCAACCCTTCTTTACGTACCATGGAGCTGATAAATGAAGCATACTTTTCCACATGTTGATCCGTCAGGGGCATATCGCTGTCAAAATCAGCCATGATCTT
>JAAYOX010000130.1 GCA_012520135.1 Clostridia bacterium | reverse complement strand
CAGTTAATACTGCGGCTGTTTCTTGGCCAGCCTTTTCAGTAAAGGTCAACACGCCAGCCGAATTATCAGTGATTGTGTACTTCGCATTTAAAGTTGCATTTGCTTCAGCAAGTCCTTTTACTTCAGTCGCTGTTACAGCTGCAGTTCCTCCTGTAGCCAATGTTAGTACTTGACCATCAATTGTTACAGTTTCTCCAGCATTAAAGTTACCTGCAGTAGTATCAAATGTAATTGTATCAACACCTGCTACAGCCGGAACTAATGGTGTTGGAGCAACACCTGCCACAGTTTCAGCGCTGGACCCGGTAATAGCACTAACCCCCTTGGTTTGCTATATATTAATCACCCCGCAAACCCACATGGGACAATGGTTTTGGGAAATATTAACTTTCCTATGTGGTTCCAATGGACATGATTAGTAGCAGTTTTCATAAGGTTAGTAAATATAAGTGTACTGTTCATAAAGGTTTTCCTGCCAAGGTCGGTTCCTCCTTGAAAAGTTTAATGAAAGTCCGCATAGCCTGGCCTTTAGCTCCTACCTGCAGGTGGCCCTGGAGCCGTTGAGAATGCCGTTTCTTATGAACTGTCTGAAATATTCCGCAAACTCATCAGCGGTATAATAACGCTCGTATTCTCTAGCAACACAATCAAAAAATCTATAGTATTCAGCCATCCGGTTTTTCCCCGGCATCAGTTGCCAAAACACACTCTCCAAGTCGATATAATGAAAGGCATTCAACTTGGAGAAGAATGAAGACCGGTGCCTGGATTAAGATCAACCTGTTAGGCTGAATGATACTGGTGCTGCCTTTCTTTCTTATTTCAAATTTTAAATTGGTTTTTGCACCAAAATGTTGGTCTTTTTTTGTGTCGCTGGATTCCAGAATTAGATCGGAAATCCTGAAAATAGTAATTTATTAGCTCCAGATGGACTTTTTGAAGTGGACAGGATGTAACAGTTATCTAATAATGCTGTTGTAATAAGGATATTTTTCTTTAAATCATATCAAGTATATGAGAAAATATACATATACCAATTCTGTGGAGGTGGAATTATTTGAAAAGTCTGAAGCGTATAGTAGGGATTTGTTCAGGAATGTTGTTGGTCTTGTTTTTTCTGGTAGCACTGGCTTGTCCCGCCTCTGCTGCAGGCCCGGAAGTCCCTATCAAGGTTTTTCTTAATGGGACTGCCCTGGTGATGGATGTGCCTCCGGTGCAGAAAGAAGGTCGTACCCTTGTGCCTTTTCGTGCCATTGGGGAAGCCTTGACGGCCGAAGTGGACTGGGATGGATCTGCCGGAAAGGTTACTTTGACTTTGGGAGACAATACTGCTCAATTGGTCATCGGGAGCAAAACAGCCTATGTGAACGGGAAGGCCACCACTTTGGATGTGCCCGCAATGCTGGTGGAGGGCCGGACCATGGTTCCCCTGCGGTTTATCGGCGAATCTTTGGGAGCGTCCGTGCAGTGGTCCGGAGAATTAAGGCGGATAGATATTATCACGGACTCTGAATATTCCGTCCCACGGCTTCTCAGCCAGGTAATGGTTAATATAACCGTGGATCATTTAGATGACTGGGGACAGGTACTTCCTGATCTGCGGCAAACAGCCGGCAGCGATGATGATACTTACAACTACTACCTAAAACTAATGGCTCAACCTGGTATTGCCAGTAAGAACGTAGGGATTGTGTATCACTATGTGGGGATGCGCGTAGTGGACGGTCCTGTGGAGAAAGATGGCATCACTTGGTGGAAATTAGAGGGGCATGGAAAAAGTGGTTGGGCAGATGAAAGGTTCCTTACAGAATTGGAAGGAGAGTGGGACCCCAAGGTTGAAAGCGCTATTGCCTGGGCTATTGAAAATATCGGAAGAACGGACTACAGTTATAAATGCCTTGGTTTTGTCCAAGACGCGTACAGGAAGGGAGGATTGACCCTTACCGGGTTGCCGGGAACTGCTAAAAACACGGCGACAACTTTCAAAGCCGAGTCGAATAAAGATAAAATTATTCCTCGGGGTGCCGCCGTATTCTTTGACTGGGAAGGAACACTGGGGGGAGTTACTCAAAACTATGGCCATGTAGGAATAGCCCTGCAAACCGGGAAATACGATGAAATAGATATCGTTAGTGCTTTGGAGGAGGTGTCTATTGATTCCGTAGGGTATTTTGTCTATATGGATATGGACTATATCGGCTGGGCTTGGATCTTTAAGAAAAATTAGTAATGGCCATTTTGATGCCCTGGTCTTCCAATCTGCCGGCAGAATGCAGGTAGAACGAAAATTAATAGCGATATGCAAACCCGGACCAGACCGAAAAGGTGGTCCGGATTTTTTGTTGTCAATGCACCTTATTATTGACCGCTTACGAATATTGAGCGCTTACTTAGCAAGGAACCCTATATTTGGGTTATAGCAAGTTATAGAGAGAAGGATTCAGGTGTTTCAGATCCGCAAGAACCGTCCCCCTGGATCTTACTGGTTTTTCAAAATTGCTTCAACCTCTCGGCTAAAACCATACTTTTGCAAATACTCTATCAAAGCCCCTTCCAT
>JAAYOX010000129.1 GCA_012520135.1 Clostridia bacterium | reverse complement strand
TCACTGCTTTTGCCGTATGTGAACCATGCCTGTCTTTGAGTTTTCATATGGACGGCAACGAATTAGTTTGTGACAGTTGCGGTACCAGGTGGCATTTGAATGATTTGTCCGGTATTGCAGGGGGATGCCTGGACTACCCGCCGGAAGAAATACCTTACCAGGTACAAGAGGGTCAGGTGCTGGTTGAACTGGATCTGGTAGAGAATTGGACACCGAGGGTCTAAAGAGGGGGAACCTGTTTGCGTATTGACAGTATTGCCGTCAAGCATTTATGGCGGCGGAAAACTAAAAGCATCTTCTTGCTGCTGGTGATTGTGATTGCCGTCAGTTCCGTCACCGGTCTTCATACTTTGGTGACGGCCATGGAAGAACGGGTGAGCCGGGAATTTGATGAAACAGGGCCAAATCTGATTATCATACCTGATGAGGATACTTTTGGTTTTAGCTACGGAGGAGTGACGATTCCGGCGGCCGGGGCTGAACCGGTAATTCTCACTAATGACAGTATTCTTGCTGTCCGGGGAATCCATGACGGGGATAGTATTGCCGCGGTGGCGCCGAAAGTACTGGGACAAGCCTTCCTTGAAAACGGTGAGCCGTTTACGGTGGTAGGGGTGGATTTTCCTTACGAGTTCAAACTGAAACAATGGTGGACTTACCAAGGAGAAGCCCCCCGGTCCAAGGAGGATTTGCTGGTGGGCAGTGAAGCCGCCCGCCGGCTGGGTTGGACTGTTGACCAGGTGGTAATCATCAATGATGTGGAATATAAGGTAGCGGCCATCCTGGAAGAACAGGGTTCCGATGATGACCGGGTGGTATTCATGCAGCTATTGGAGGCCCAGTCTTTACTGGGCAAAGAAGACCGGTTGAGCTTAATGGAAGTGGCCGCATATTGCAGTACCTGTCCTTTGCCGGATATTGCCCGGCAGATTAGCGAGGCTTTGCCGGGAACCAAAGTAACCATGCTGGCAGAAACAGCCGCTGCCCGGGCCAAAATTGTAGATCGGTTGTCCCGGTATGCCCTGATTCTCTCCGTTCTAATGCTGGTCAGCGGTACTTTAATCATTTTGCTGACCATGATGTCAGGCGTCAATGAAAGAACGGCGGAGATTGGGATTTACCGGGCCATTGGCTTCAGGCAGGGGAATGTCTTTGAAATCCTGTTGACGGAGGCACTTCTGCTTGGTTTAGTAGGAGGAATTTTAGGTTACGGTTTGGGAATTGCCATGGCAGATCTGGCGGCACCATTGGTAGCCGGTGTTAAGCTGCCCATCGGTCCCGAGCCACAAGCAGCCTTTTTTGCCATTATAGGAGCTGCTTTATGGGCTGTTGCTGCCGGCATTTACCCTGCCGTCAAAGCCTCAAGGCGGGATCCGGTAGAAGCACTTCGTTTTATTTAATAGCTTAAATATGATGATGACAGGAGCGAACTATGGGTCTGATTAAAGGAATAGAGATTAGTAAGGTGTATGAAAGCGGGGGAGAAAGAGTAGCTGTTTTGCATAATATTTCTCTCACCGTGGAAGCGGGGGATTTCATGGCATTAATGGGTCCCTCCGGTTCCGGCAAAAGCACTCTTTTAACTATTCTGGGAGCTTTGAATCCGCCAACTCAAGGAAAACTATTGGTGGACGGCATTGACGTTTATGGATTAAAACAGGAGCGCAGGGCGGATTTCCGCAGTCATTACCTGGGGTTTGTTTTCCAGCAATTTCATTTAATTCCTTACCTGACTGCCATTGAAAACGTAATGCTTCCCCTGGCCATCTTGCCTTATTCCCACCAAGAGCAGCGGGAAAAAGCCCAGGCAGTGTTGGAAAAAGTAGGCTTGGGCAGCAAACTAAACCGGTTGCCTAACCAGCTTTCCGGTGGGGAGCAGGAGCGGGTAGCCATCGCGAGAGCCATTGTGAACCAGCCTCCTATTATTCTGGCTGATGAGCCTACCGGTGCCCTGGATACTGCCACCGGGCAGGAAATAATGGAACTGTTCCGGGAGTTAAACCGGGAAGGTCTGACCATTGTCATGGTTACTCATAACGAAGAGACCCTGCATTATGTAAACAAGACAGTCATGATTAAGGATGGGGTCATCGAGAAAATCCTGGTTAAGGATGATGCCCCATGAGACTGTTGGACGTAGCCCTGGCCCACTTGAAATTGCGGAAAGGAAGAACGGCCTTTTTGCTCCTGGGAATGGTCCTCTGTTTAGGGACCTTGGTCTCATTCTATCTACTCACCCATAGTTTACAGGCTGAGTATCACCGGCAACTGGAGCAGACCGGGATTCGATTGCTGGTGACGCCTGAGGGGTTAGAAACCGGGGATTCTTACCTGGGAGTACCGGTAGGCTCTCCCGTCCGGTCCTCCCAAGTCCTTTTGCCGAAAGAGTATTTTCAGGAGATCCGGCAGTTGGAAATGACCGGTTTAGATCTGGTGTCTCCCAAGCTGGTTTTGGCTTCCGAAGTAATGGGACGGCAAGTACTACTTTGCGGTCTGGATCTTCAGTTGGAGCGGGCTCTCCAGGACTGGTGGGCGCTTGAGACCGGGGATTTCCCAAAAAATGCGGAAGAAGTCATAGTGGGTTTTGATCTCGCCGGTTCTTTGGGATTAAAGCCGGGAGATCAGGTCCTCATTTCAGGTAAGACTTACCTGGTTTCAGGCATCCTATTGCCTGCGGGTAGGGGCGAGGACAAGCTTTTCTTCAAGGATTGGGAGGAAATGATGTCTCTCACCGGTGTTGAGGGAATTAGCTTGATGGAATTGCGGTTTCAGGTACCCGCTCAACAGGGAAGCGAGGATTTGGCCGTCGAAGAATGGATTTCCTCTTTGGAGGCAAATCTAACCGGCGTTAAAGTAACCAGGGTCATCGATGAAAGAGAAGCCCGTCAAGAGCTGTTGATGCGGATCAGTCAATTTGCCGGTTATGGAGCACTGATTGTTTTTCTGCTTAATTGGTTAATGATCGCCGTGGCCATGATGTCTTCGGTAAAGGAGCGGGTAGGGGAAATAGGTATTTTAAGGGCCATGGGTTACCGGCAAAAGCACATTATTAAGATCATTATGTTGGAAGCAGGGATGATTACCGGTGTGGGAGGCATTTTAGGTTTTGCGGCAGGTGTGTTTTTGGGTGCTTTTCTAATCCACCTGTTGGGAGGTGCCGGTATGAACTGGGCTTGGATCCTGTGGTTGTTCCTCCCGGTTCAGGTCTTGTCCTGGTTAATCGGATTGACTGCTGCCGGTTATCCTGCTTATAAGGCGGCTCAATTGGATCCGGTTCCTGCTCTCCGGCAGTTGTAGGATATCCAAAGGCAGTAAGAATTTGTTAAACAATCCTTAAAAGTTCATTAAAACCCCTGTAAGAGGGAGATAAGAAGTGTTTGCTAAGATTTTACAGAGCAAACACTTTTTTTGTTTAAAGGGGTGATGTCCAAATGCCACGATAGAGAATGCATTCACATTCCCTTGCGTGTGATGTTTTTCAAGAAGGGAGGATAGCTAGTGACCACGGCAACCACCAAAGAAAAAGTAACTGTTGACAGCACCAGGAAACTTAAGTGGATTTTACCTATATGTATGGCCTTGGCAGCACTGTTATTTATTACCGGTGCCAGCAGTTATACTTCGCAAACTGATTTTTGCCGGTCGTGCCACGAGATGGAGGGTGTTTTCGCCACCTGGGAAAGTTCGGCCCATGGTAAAAATGAATTGGGAATTGTGGCTGAATGCCAGGACTGCCATCTCCCCGGGGGTTTTGCCCAGATGCTGGTTACCAAAGTTGGAAAGCTGAAAGAACCTTATGTTCACTATATCGTCCGGCCCAGTGCTTTTGAGTTTCAACAAAAGACGCCTGCATTGAAAGTACGGGCCAGAAAAGGGATTAGTGACGATAATTGTCTAGCTTGTCATGATCTCACTCAACAGCTGCCTAAAAATCAGGTACAGCAGATAGCTCATTCCACGGCTGTTGGTACCGCATCGTGTGTTTCCTGTCACAAGAGAACGGGACATCGTCCCCAGAGTAATAACTAAGGAGGGAGACAACAGGTGAGTGTAATAGGAAAAAAGAGCCTGATCCTCTGGATTGTGGTTATTGTATTAGTAGTTGGCGGTATAGCCCTGCTTAGTGCCTCAACAAGCGCAAAAGTAGAAGTGCCGGAAGGCGCCACTAAAGAAGAAGTATTGGCCTTTGAAAACTACTACAAAGATAAGATGCCCATGAAATACCAGCTTTGGAAAGACAGTCCTCACGGTCAAAACGGGGTTAGCTGTGTTAGTTGTCATGGAGTGGAGTTATTAGGAGAAGAAGATTTAACTTATGCTAACTTTAGAAAAGTGGATCCTGAAACATGCGGCAGTTGTCACGAGAAAGAATACGAAGGCTATATGCAAACTCGTCACGTTGACGCTGTTTCCTTCTCCCAGAATAATGTCCGGTTTAAAATCTTAGATGCTTGGCCGGCAATGCAGAACCAAGGTTGCGACGCCTGCCATACCAAGATCGGAAACAACTGTACCAGTTGCCACCAAGGACATACGTCGGTAGTTCCCAAGCATGAAAAGATGGCGGCACCGGGGCAAATGGTCACCGGCAATATCACCAACGGTTGTGAAAACTGCCATATGGGTCCCGACCATCCTCAAAGGGAAGCTTATGAATCAAGTGCTCATCATCAAGTGGCTCTGCTGACGGGGCAGCCCACTTGTATTACCTGTCATGCGGATCCGGAGAATAATCATTTGATTATTCAATTACGGGATGAATATGAAGAGGAAGGCAGGCAGAAGCTCTGGGATAATTGTCTCCAGTGTCATAGCCAGGAATATGTAAACGATGCCCGCCGGAACGTCAACGAGATCAAGAAAGAAACCCTGCGCATTGTTGATGAAGCCCGAAACATCATCAAAGGTTTATATAGGGACGGCATTCTTGAACCTACCTTTGGTTCCCTGCTGGATACGGAAGGCATTCCTCATCTCACGGCGAAAAGCCTGGGTTACAGCCATGTGAGCCAAATCGAAAGTTTAATGTTTGAACTCTTTAAGTATGCCGAAGCTACGACCATCAAGGGTGCTCAGCACTTCTCCCCGGACTATGCTCACTGGCATGGGGCTGCCAGCCTCTGGCAATATTACCAGGATATTAAGAAGGAAGCGGAGAGACTCCGTTTTGAGCATGCCTTAAAAGAGCAAACAGGGATCGAGATCGAACCTTATGAGATGTATAAATACGAAAAAGAAACGGGACGCGAACTGGATAGTCTGAAATAAGGCGGAGGTAGGGGGTTTCCCCCTGCCTTCCTGCCCCTTGCTAAAGTATCACCTACCGGTGGTTGATGAGCAACCTCCAAAGGATGTAACTATGGTTGTGAGGTGAAAACATGGTTATTTCCAGTTTAGTGATTAAGTGTAGACCGGGAAAAGAAGAAGAACTGATTCAGGCAGCCAAGGGTATTAAAGGATTAGAAGCGGGAGCTTGGCTGGAGGGGCAAGTGGTTTTCTCTTTGGAAAGCGACTCCCTCAAGGAAGCCCACCGGTGTTTGGAAGTTGAACTAAAGGAGCTGCCGGGGGCGATTGGGGTTTATCCTGTTTATATCCATTGTGGAGAAGAGATTACCTCATAAGGAGGGGACTCTTATTGGCTGACCAAAAAGCTTTGGGGAGAAGGCGATTGTTCTCCTTATTTGCCAATGATTTAAAGTACCTGGGAGGCACTATCATACCGGCTGCAGCTTTGGAATTGGCGGAAATAGGGACGGCGGAGATCGATGAAGAGCAATGCCTGGCCTATCGCAACCAGCTGTGCAATGCCTGTTACAGTGCCTGTCCTCTTGAACCTAAAGCGATCCAACTGAGGGCTTATCGCTACCCCAGGATTAGCAAGGAACGGTGCAACGGTTGTGGTGATTGTGTCAAAGCTTGCTTGGCACCAATCCCGGCCGTTACTGTCTCAGCACCTCCCCTGAAAGCAATAATTTCCGAAAGAACCGGTAGTCGGTAAGGGAGGATTGAAAATATGAAGGATAAAGAAGGAAACAGGTTTTTGATTGCCATATGTTTTGTGCTTGTGGTGGGATGTGCCGGTCTTCTTGTAGCCGGTTGTGCCACGGAGCCTGCCGGCGTTCCGGAACCTCAAGAAATCGTAGAAACACAAGGGCATGATTTGGATGGATTTCCACCTCCTATTCCCCATGACCTTGAGGCTAAAACTGATTGTTTAGTTTGCCACCGGGAGGGAGAATTGGGAAAGGCTCCAAAGACACCTCATCCGGAGTTAACCACCTGTCGTCAGTGCCATGTATTGGAAGAAATATAGGAGTGCGGGGAGGGTAGCCAGATGAAGTTAAAGCGTAGAGATTTTATTAAAGCGGCTGCAATCTCGGCAGCTATGATTTCCGCCGGCTGTGCCGGCCAAACGGGCCAGGGACCGGCGGAGGGAACTGCTTTCGATCCTGAAAAGGAAGCGGTTGATAAGTGGGTCAAATCAGTCTGTCGCTATTGCGGCACAGGCTGTGGTGTTTTAATTGGTGTTCGGGGAGGTAAGGTAGTAGCCGTTAAGGGAGATCCTGACAACGAAGGCAACAAAGGATTGCTTTGTGCCAAAGGTTATTACCTGCCCCAGGTAATAACCGCTAAAACTCGCCTGACCAAACCTTTGATCAAAAAAGACGGGAAGTTTGTCGAGGCCAGTTGGGATGAGGCCATGGACTTGGTGGTCAGTAAATTTAAAGAGGCCATCGCCGAATATGGCCCCAATTCCGTTGGCTATTACGGCTCCGGCCAGACCCTGGCAGAAGAAACCTATGTAATGAATAAGCTTTTCAAAGGATGTATTGGCACTAACAATGTGGATGGGAATCCCCGGTTGTGTATGGCCAGTGCGGTGGCCGGTTATTTGACCACCTTTGGTTCCGATGAACCAATGGGAGCCTATGATGATTTTGAACATGCCGATGTCTTCTTCATCATTGGCTCCAATATGGCCGAGGCCCATCCGGTGCTTTTTGCCCGGTTGACAGACAAAAAGAGGAGAGATCCTGATACGGTGATCATTATGGCCGATCCCAGGAGGCATAGGTCCCATGAGATCGCCGATATTTCGGTGCCTTTTAAACCGGGTACCGATATGGCTCTCCTTCATGCCATGGCCCAGGTAATCGTTGAAGAGGGAATGGTTAATGAGACCTTTATCAATCAACACTGCCAGTTTTCCGACGGCTCCAATCCGATCACCTTCGAAGAATACAAGGCCTTCCTGCAGGAATTTACCCCGGAAGCCGCCGAGAAAATTACCGGCTTACCGGCAGACAAGATCCGGGAGTTGGCCCGGATTTTCGGTGCTCCCGGCAAAAAAACCATGTCCATGTGGACCATGGGCATCAACCAGCGGGTAGCCGGGGTTTGGTGCAACAATTTGATTCATAACTTACATTTGTTGACGGGTAAAATCTGCGAGCCCGGCAGCGGTCC
>JAAYOX010000128.1 GCA_012520135.1 Clostridia bacterium | reverse complement strand
TCTATCTCCGGTACAATGGTTCGCAACATTTTAGCCGTGGTAATCTGGGAAAATTTAGAATCATCAATAATTAATATGCGCATCTCCCACAAATCCTTTCTAAACCGCAATAGTTATGATTAACTATTCAGTTAATTATATCACATTTATCTACTTTTTTCAGTAGATTTTTCCAAATTGTTTGGACCAAATTCATCGAAGCCCCGAACCAGTGAGATAAAGCTGGATAAGCTGTTCGCCCCAAAGGGAGGCTACGAAAATGCCCAGCGACAAAAAGGGACCGAAAGGAATAGGCTCTTTTCTTTTTTTTATCCCGGTTGCTAAAAGAAAGCCCCCAACAAAAGCCCCTATTACACAAGCAATAAACAAGGCCAGGACGGTAAACCGTCCACCCAACACCAATCCCGCTGCAAACATCAGCTTAATATCTCCTCCTCCCATCCCCCCTTTACTGATGACAGCAATCAATAGCAGGATACCTCCCCCCAGTATGGCTCCCAATAAAGACTGCTGCCAGGATAATTCCGGCGCCAACAACTGCCATCCAATTCCCCACACCAGAATTGCCAAAACCAATTGATTAGGGATCAATTGGCGATCTATATCGATAAAGCTGATAATGATTAATAAACTGAACAGAACCAGGTATTTAATCAATAAATGAAGTTCGCCAATAGAAATGTACCCTAGATAAAAGATCAATCCGGTGAGCAATTCTACCAGGGGATAACGCCAACTGATAGGAGATTGACAGAACCGGCAATTCCCTTTCAATACGAGATAACTGATTACCGGTATCAGGTCCAAAGCCCCTAAAGAATTGCGGCAATGGGGACACCGGGAAGTGCCATAGATGATGGTCTCCCGGTTAGGGATTCGGAAAATACAAACATTGAGAAAAGAACCAATCAAGAGACCTAATACGAAAACCAAGAGTGCCAAAACGGATCACCTAGTCTCCTATTATTAATTTTCATCTGAGTAAGCTACCCGCATTACTTCCGCAATCGAGGTTACCTTTTCTAAGGCTTTAAATATGCCATCCTCTTGTAAGGAAATCATACCATAATTTGAGGCGATTCGCCTTAATTCATCACTGGGCTCCCTGTCAATAATTTTCTGCCTTAATTCCCGGTTCACAGGCAATACTTCCAAAATGGCCGCTCTTCCCTTGTAGCCAGTGTACTCGCAATACCGGCACCCTTTGCCCCTGGCCGCCTGAATTAAAGGGAAACCCAGTTCTTCTAAATACATGGCTTCTTGAGAACCCTGCTCCGGCGTATACGTTTCCTGGCAATGGGGACATAACCGGCGGACTAATCGCTGTGCCACTACTCCTCTGAGCGAAGAAGCAACCAAAAAAGGCTCCACTCCCATCTCAATCAGACGGGTAACGGCACCGGCAGCATCGCCGGTATGTAATGTGCTGAAGACTAAATGGCCGGTAAAAGCAGCTCTCACCGCAATTTCCGCCGTTTCCCGATCCCGGATTTCTCCCACCATAATAATATCAGGATCTTGGCGCAAAATAGCTCTCAACCCTGTGGCAAAATCCAGGCCTGCTTTATGGTTAACCCGCATCTGATTAATACCGCTTAACACATATTCTACCGGATCTTCAATAGTCATTATATTGTATTCAGCATTATTTAGCCGGTGCAGTGTAGCATACAGTGTGGATGTCTTGCCGCTACCGGTGGGACCGGTGATCAAAACCATGCCGTCGGTGTTTCTGATTAACCGCTGGTACTGGGTCAAGGCTTGTTGAGAAAAGCCTAAATTATCCAATAAAATCAACGAAGAAGCTCCATCCAGAATACGAAGGACCACTTTCTCGCCGAAAATAGTGGGCAGGATAGATACCCGCAAATTGATGAGCTTCTGATCCAGCTCCAGCTGCAAACGCCCGTCTTGAGGAAGACGTTTTTCAGTAATATCCAGGCTGGCCATAATTTTTACCCGGGATACCAGTGGAGGCAAAATACCCGGGGGTAGTTCCATCACTTCCCTCAGCAGCCCGTCGACGCGATAACGAACACGTACTTTGTCCTGAGAAGGCTCCACATGGATATCACTGGCTTTCATGTTGATGGCTTGCCTGATGGTGGTATTCACTAACCTGACCATCAAAGCTTCGTCATGGCTTGTCTCTTTAATATCCCAAGGAATATTCTCTTCCCGGATCAATTCTTGATTTTGAGCGGCCTGATACACCAATTCCTGCAGGCCGTAATACTGACCGATAAAACGCTCTATTTCATCTTCCGCAGCAATAGCCGGTTCAATGTCCATGGAGCAAACCTGTTGCAGGTTATCAATCGCCACTACATCCAAAGGATCGGCCATGGCAACTACCAAACGGTACTCTTGCCGCCGTACAGGAATGGCCTTATAGCGAACTACCAGGGGCTGAGGTAGTACGCCTTGAATATCCATATCTACTTCCTCAAACAGATATACTTGGGGTAGGGCCAATTGCTCTGAAAGAGCCGAGACTATCTCTCTTTCCGACACCAATCCCAAACGAACCAGTATCCGTCCTAACCTTTCCCGGGCTACCTGTTGAAGACTGAGTGCTTCTTCCAGCCCTTTTTCATCTAAAAGTCCTTTGGCAATTAACATTTCCCCCAGGCGTTGACGAGCCATCACTCCACCGTCCGTTTACTGAATTTATAAGTAATCAAGAAGTTTCTCGATTTCTTGAGGTGCCATCCTTTTAATGGTCATTTCACCCAGTTTAATGGGCAGCACCAACCGTATGGAACCGGCCCGGGCTTTTTTGTCCAGCTTCATGGTTTCGATAACCTGTTCTTTGTCCAGGTCTTTGGGCCATTGAGTGGGCAGCCCTAATTGGGACAATAGATCCAACTGGCGGCCTAACATGCTTTTGTCTCGACAGATGCCCAACTCCAGAGCTATTTTGGTAGCGGCAATCATACCGATGGCTACCGCTTCACCGTGACGGTAAGCTCCATAGTCGGTCAAGGTTTCCAATACATGACCGAAAGTATGACCGTAGTTCAAAAGGGCTCTGATCCCGACTTCTTTTTCGTCCCGTGCCACCAAAAATGCTTTTGCCTGACAGGCATGACGCACTACTTTAGTCAGGGTTGCCTGGTCAAAATCAAAGACTTTTTGGCTGTTTTCTTCAAGGTAGTGGAAAAAGTCTTCATCTTGAATGACCCCATATTTAACGATTTCAGCCATACCTGCCCTCAATTCCCGGAGAGGCAAGCCGGCCAATGTTTTAAGATCGATCCAAACCAGACGGGGTTGGTAAAAACAGCCCACCAAATTCTTCCCTGCCCGGTGATTAACACCTACTTTACCCCCTACACTGCTGTCTACTTGAGCTAACAGGGTGGTAGGTACCTGTACAAATGGGACACCTCTCATATAGGTAGCCGCCACAAAGCCGGCTAAATCCCCTACTACTCCGCCACCCAGAGCAATAATGGGGGAATTCCGGTCAAAGTCCTTGGCTACCAAGGCATCATAGACACTAGCTGTAGTATGTAAGGTTTTTGCCTGTTCTCCGTCGGGAATCAGAAAAACAGCCGGGTTAAACCCTGCATCCTCCAGCCCTTTGATCAGAGTCGCTCCAAATAAGTTGAAAACTTCAGAATTGGAAATCACCATGCAGGCTTTGCCGGGAATCAAATGTCGTAGATAGCCCCCTAAATCACCCAGGGTATCCCAACCCAGTTCGATAGGATAACTCCTTTCACCTAAATCAACAAGCAGAGTCTCCATGCTTGAACCCCCATTCTTTTAAAAAGGCTAAAATACGCTCCATAGTCTCTTCCTGGCTTAGATCATTGGTGTCTAACGTATAATCTGCCTGAGAATAAAAAGGTTCCCTTTCTGCCAGCAATTGCTTAATCCTCTCAATGGATTTGTCCTTCTGGAGCAGTGGCCTGCCTCCCCTTTTGCTGACCCTTTCCTGGATTACTTTCGGGTCTGCTGTCAAACAGATTAAGATCCCATTTTCTCGCAATGCTTTAACATTTTTTTGATCGATTACCGCTCCTCCCCCGGTGGAAATAACACAACCGGTGCGAGCGGCGACTTTGGTAACCACCAGGTTTTCTTCAGAACGAAACCGGATTTCCCCGTGGCGAGCAAAGATTTGGCTTACTGTCATTCCGGTTAGTCTTTCTATTTCCCGATCAGTATCGATAAAATCCATCTGATAGATATCTGCCAGTCTTTTGCCGATACTTGTTTTGCCCACTCCCATAAAACCGATTAATACAATATTACTTTTCTCCATCAATACTCCCTCACATAATCACAATAATTTTGCCATGCTTGTCTGATTTCATTAATATTATCACTTCCAAACTTCTCTAGCAAGGCATTGGCCAATACGGGGGCGATAACCGCCTTGCCCACAACGCTGGCAGCAGGAACCGCACAAACATCTGATCTTTCCTTTACTGCCTCAAAAGGCTCTTTTGTAGCCACGTCTACGCTGGCTAAAGGTTTCATCAAGGTAGGAATGGGTTTCATGGCGG
>JAAYOX010000127.1 GCA_012520135.1 Clostridia bacterium | reverse complement strand
TCCTTGATTTCACGCCAGATAGTGGTGACCTGCCTGCTTTTATCGGCAATGGCGTCCAGCTTTTTTTCGCTGAAAGAAACCCCGGTTAACCGTTCCAGTTCCTCCACCGCCGCTTCCAACTGCCGGAGCACATAGGCCTTGGCCTGAGGCGTTACTTCTCCCGGCAGGTATGGAGTATCAATCACGATTAGAGGGACTTCCAGAATCCGGGCCAAAGCCTCGTACCATTTGAGTACCGTGCCGCAAATGTTGGTGCAAGCCACCAGCAAATCCGGCTTTGGCAACCCTTTCATAGGAGCCAAATCCGGGCGCAGGATTGAGCCGATATGGGCACGGGCATAAGAACACAGGTCCTGGTTATATCCTTGGGCTTCCGCCACCTGGCAGAGTTCCCCGGAGACTTTCCTGGAACCACAGATAGCGCCGTATTGCTCAGGGTAAACAGGATGGATATTAAAGACCCGCAACAGTTCCACCGGAGCACCGCTGGTAACCCAGGCCAATTTGCGGCCTAAAGGCTTCCCCCAATAACGGAAATAGTTGGACAGGCCGTAATACCGGGTCATCACCCGTTGCAACTCCTTGGTGCTCTCTAGCTTCCGATAGCTTCTTTTTTCTGTCATGGTGACCCTCCTTTAGCCCAGACTCTCCAGAAAAGCTTGCAGTCTGGTTCGTTCTTGTCCCACTACTTCTGCCCCTTCCAACTCCAACACTAATGTTTTAATCCCTTGCCCGTTTAATGCCTTGGCTACAGGCACCGCATCGAAGGCATGGGGTTCACAGTATTTCCGTACTACCAGGATGGCCCCGGTAACCCCTGCCTGTGACGCCCCTTGTAAGTATTGAGACCGTTCCTCCAATTGACGGTGGCGACAGGGACAAAGAGGCATCGTAAGATGTCGATGAACGACCTGTTCCAGTAAGCCCTCAATCGATGTCGACCCGCCGGTTTCCGGCCCCACGGACAGAGGCTGGGCAAAATGACGGGTTCCGGTGCAGGTGTCATCCACCAGTACCCGCCCCCCCAGTTCTTCAATCATCAGGTACAGGCTGTCACTCTCCAGCACCGGACCGCTTAACAGAATACCGATTTTATCGTTTTTCTCATCTTCATAGTCAGCCAAAGAGGTTAAGGCCTCCTCCAACAAAGGCACATACTCTTCCCTGGGCATCAGTTGACCTGCTCTCAGGATGGAAGCTACCAGTTGGGAGGGGAGTTTGGGCCGTAATTCATCCAGCTTCAAGGCCAACTGTCTCATTCGCTGAAATAAATCCGAAACAGCGGCTATTTTATCATCTTTGGGTGCCTCACCTGAAAGGCCGAGGAGCTTTTGCCATAATTCCTTTAGTTCCTCATGATAGTACTCCTGTGCTCCGGGAGCAGCCAACAGTACCGGGGGCACTAATTCCAACACTTTGCCGGGCAAAACCCCATGGCAAATACTACCTAAACACTGCATGGTATCGCAAGTTTGGGCCAAGCCCAGACCCGCCAATTGCTTAAGGCCGGTTCCTTTCAGATCCGCCAGTATACCACGGGCCAGAGAACAGGAAAAGGAGGGAAGCTCAGGAGGCATGGCTCTGGTATTAGTGGGAAAAAGACGCAAAGGCTCCATGCCTGCCGTCAGTACCAGTTCCTCCGGCCAATAACTGCAGGTAAAACCGAAAAACTGCCGTTCCGGATACCTTTCTATAATTTCCCTCCCCGCCAGAGAGGCTATTTCCACCAGTTGATCAATTGCAGATAAAGTCATGACTAACCCTCCCAGCCGGTCTCTTTGCCGAAAAACAGCAGAGCCGTAACCTGGGGCTGCTCAGTAACCTTTTGTTGGAGCAACGTAAAC
This sequence comes from Clostridia bacterium, assembly GCA_012520135.1. Taxonomy (GTDB): domain Bacteria; phylum Bacillota; class DULZ01; order DULZ01; family DULZ01; genus JAAZDD01. Next base: position 7,509 of record JAAYOX010000127.1, on the reverse strand, counting down.
AAATCCTTCTCCGGGTAGGCAATATGCTTTGGAACTCCTTGATCATAATGCCTTAACCAGACATGATCCTTAAATTCTGATTGATTACTCAATCATTGTCCCTCCTTATCAGAGCCTGAGGATTTGTTTCAAGATTAGCACAGTCTTTTTAAATTGTCAAAATTCATTTTATCTTTAAAATCTTCTTTCTTTAATTGTAAAATAAAAATGGTGCCGTCATTCGGCACCACCGGTTCTACATAATTAATCACATCCACAACCACAGCCGTCATCATAAGGGCTTTCCGGAGGATAAGGAGGCCATTTGGGCTTAAAGTCTGGACAGATTCCGCCAACCGCTTCACATTCAGGAGGTTCAGGACTAAAGCCAAAAGACGGGATCAGCACTTGCACCGGAGCGACCAACCTGGCCCAGTACAAAACGCCAACGCAGCAGGTAACCTCGCTGACATATCCGGCAGTACTGCTACAGGTAATTTCGCAAATAAGTGCTTCGGGATAAACGTCCACTTCGCATCTCAGGCCTTTTTCACAGGCCCTGGCCAAGCCAAACGACCTGGTTTGGTTCGGTATTTTTTCCGTAATGGTGGTTACTATACGCTTATCTTGCTTCAGTCTAAAACTGACAAACAGATCATACGTAACCGTAATAACACTGTCCTCTTTCTCGCAGCATATGTTTTCTGCCCATGCCTTGATACATTCCACATCATTAGCCTTTACAGGCGGATTAATGGGAACGGCAAGCCTTTTAACCTCGGTATTTTTACACTCATTGTAAACTCGTTCCACACGGATGCTGAGCAGTTCCCTGGGCGGCGGGCAGACCGACAATCCGGTGGCTTCATCAATAGGCAGCACTCCGGCTCTCAGTTCTCCATAACTATCAATGGACATTGGTGTTTCCCTCCTCTACCAATTAGCATCAGTATATTGCTAATATAGTGTATGCCTTGCCGGTAGAATGGTGAAGCATCGCTTCACCAAGGGAATTATTTTTCCTTAACCTTTTTCACCCATTCGTTCCGCCGGATTATACCCTTGATCTCATTATTTACCCTTTAGCTGCTTTAAAATATGCCGGTATTCCCTGTCCAGTGCTTCTACGTCACCGGTTTTGTCCGGTAGGGAAAGCTTAGCAACTAATTCATTCAGTCGTAGTTCCAAGACCAGCCTCTCTTCTTCCGTCGAAGGCTGTTGTTTCTGTTCCAGGTGTTGCCGGTATTGATCTAAATTTCCCGGGAACTGAACAATTCTTTTATCCCGGAGTAAAAGAAGATTATTGGCAACATTATTGATAAACCGGCGGTCATGGGAAACAAACAGCAAATTACCCGGATACTCCGCCAACACACTTTCCATGGCTTCCATAGAGAATATGTCCAGATAGTTGGTTGGTTCATCCAAGATCAACAGGTTATAATCGCTGACAATGATTTTACCCAATGACGCCCTAACCCGCTCGCCGCCGCTTAACATGGACACTTTCTTGTAAACCTCATCCCTTCTAAATAACAAACGGGCCAACAGGGTCCGCACCATCGTCTCATCACTGTTTAATTCCAGTAAATTATCAAGGATACTCCGCTCCTCATCAAGAATGTCCAGTTCCTGACTGAAGTAGCCAATGCGCAGATTGTGGGCTGTTTTTATGCCGGGCTCACCGGCTATAATCATTTTCAGCAAAGTGGTCTTGCCGGAACCGTTTGGGCCTACAAGGGCAGTACGGGTTCCATTTTCCAATTGAAAGGAGGCGTTGTGGAAAATAACACGAGAACCGAATGATTTGTTTAAATCCTTCCCTTCCAGAATTACTTTAGCATGCAAGTTATCTTCAACCCTCAAGTCCAACTTTAACGCCTGGATATCTTTAGGTTTCTCTTTGGGCTCCAACTGCCGGATTCTGGTCTCAATGGCCTTAGCCGCTTTATCCAGGTTTTTCTTGGCTTTCTGATAGCCCATTTTGTGGAGCCTGGCTTCAGAATTGCCCATCCTCTTTGGTGCTTTACGAACGGCACGGCTTTGCTCCCTTTTTTCCCGGAGGGCAGCAGTAAGTCTTGCCTTTTCCCGTCGATACTGTTGGTATTCAAATTCATGCCGCTGCCGTTCCAGGGATTTTTGCTCCAGATAATCAGAATAATTGCCGTTGTAAAGTTTTACTTGACCCTCTTCCAGTTCTAATATCTTGTTACATAAATTATCTAACAGTTCCCGGTCGTGGGATACCAACAGTAAAGCTCCATCATACTTCCTCAACTCTTCTTCCAAGAGCTTGATACCATCCATGTCCAAATTGGCCGTTGGCTCGTCAGCCAGTAACAAACTGCTCTTTTTGCTCAAAGCGGCCGCAATCTTATATTTAGTCTTTTCCCCCCCGCTTAAAGATTCCCGGTAGATGTCGGGAAGGCCAAATTTACCGGCCAAAGCTTCATCTACTTCCCACCGGTTTAATCCCTCCGCCTCTAGTTGCTCAATATAGGCCAAAGGGCCGTGGGATTTCACCCATCCGGCATCACTGCCGGTTTTTCCTGACAAGATATTTAACAAAGTAGTCTTCCCTGATCCGTTAAGCCCCACGATGCCGATCCTGTCGTTATCATAGACCTTGAGCTCATCTATCTTCAAAATCAAACGGTCGCCAAAATACTTGACTAAATCCTGCACTTCCAATAGCAACAAAAAAACCCCTCCTTTTTCTCGGGAGAGGATTACATAGCAAAAATAAGGGGTAAGCATAACAATACCACCGGCACAAATCCTCTCCAAAGTCACCATGAAATGCACAGCAAAACTACACTGCTTTAATGCAGTGCTCCAGCCATGCAGATTAGACTTTAAAAAGGATTATTGACGCATCTGACCGGTACCTTACCCTTTCCGAATTGATTCTATTGACTATATTAATTATAATTCAACGGGCGACTCGGTGCAATCCCGCCGGCGGGGAACTTTGTGCTTGCCTTCGGGGCGTCAATCCCCTATTCCTCCGGAAGCCGGAATATCTTGAAAGTCTCTGCAAATAAAAAACTAACTTATTAGAAACTGGGAAATAATTGCTGAACGGTGTATAATACTACTACCAAGTATAGAGAAAGGGTGGCAGCCGTGAGCAAATTCGCCGGTGACTTGTCAAAGACATATACCTATAAAGACTACCAAACTTGGCCCGATACCCCTCAAATGGAGTTGATCGAAGGAGTTCCCCATGCCATGACCCCGGCTCCTTCCAGGCTCCACCAGAAAATTGTGGTTGAATTGATCAGGCAAATCTCTACTTACCTGCAAGGAAAGGAATGCGAAGTCTATCCCGCACCCTTTGATGTCAGACTGGCAGAACCGGATACCAGTGATGAAGCCGTCTACAATGTGGTTCAGCCGGACATTTCCGTTATTTGTGACCCGGCAAAACTGGATGATAAAGGCTGTAAGGGTGCACCGGATCTGGTTATGGAAATAGTCTCCCCTTCTACAGTTACCATTGATTACATTAAAAAGCTATCTTTATACGAGCGGTATTCCGTCCGGGAATACTGGACCATCCATCCCATTGATAAAATCATTATGGTCTATAAATTAACTGAGCAAGGCTCCTATGGCAGACCTGATACCTACCCAATTGAGGACAACATACAGGTAGGCATCTTTGATGATTTGACTATTTCACTGGCAGCGATATTTAAAATTTAAACAAGGATGAACCGGTAAGACTAAGGCCGGCCCTATTATTTTAGAGGAGCCGGCCTTTAATCAGAATGATTAACTTCATGCCTTTGCCCGGGCTTGGTACTCAATCAGTAATTCCCCTGCAAGAGCAAACAGGAAGACAAGCCAGGCATATTTAAAGCCGATGGTAAAGCCTAATATCATAAAGACTGCCACAGTAACAATCCATAATGCTCCCGACAGCAAACCCCTTCGTTCCATCCATCCTGGCTCACCGTACTTTTTCCCATAGTACTCGGCCCAGATTCGTTCTTCTTCCTTGACCCAGGGTTTATACCTGTCCTTTTCGGTGAGCACTAAAAAAGCCACTAAACAGAAGCCCGGTACCCCAAAAGCAATCAGAGTGCCATACACTGCTTCCAGCATTTTCGCTTCCATAAAGTACAGCATGACGGCAGTCCCCAGACCGAAAACCACTGCCCCCACGGCCACGGCATAAAGGGCTGCTCTTTGCCACCCCATGGGCAACTCACGGGACGTTTCCTGGGTCAGTCTCAGGAACACCAGCAGCGCAACCGGTATCGCCGTAAAAGGAAGCAGGGAAGCAATAGCCGTATATAGTTCCCCTGTCGAGGCATTGACAATAAGTGCTGCAAGCAGCCCAAAGAGGATAGCCCCAACGGCAACAACGTAGCCAATGGCATGATATTTACTCATGGGCACTTTGGCATGAATGTACATTTGGCCGATGACTTCCTTCCTTTTTTGTTTGCTGATGTCCTCGGCAATTTGGGTAATATCCCCCAGTTCGGCCACCGCTTGCTCAAAGGCTTCCTCTTCCGGTATGCCTTTGTTTTGCAATTCCTTGATCCTTTCTCGAAGATTGGCCACAATCTCCTCTTTAAAATCCCTCAGTTCCTGGGTATCTTCATAATCCTGAAACAAACGGTCAACGTAGACTTGTGCCTTCATTATTTACTCCTCCTCCAGCAATTTATTGAGTATCCGCTGGGAGAATTCCCATTCCGCCTTGTTCTGGCGGTACAATTCTTTGCCTTTTTCCGTGATCCTGTAGTATTTTCGCCTGCCACCCTGGCTTTCATCTCCCCAGTAGGCCTCAATATAGCCTCCTTGCTCCAGACGCCGGTAACTGGAATAGAGGGTGGCCTCTTTCAACTCAAATTGTTCTCCCGTTTTTTCCAGAATGGTTTTATGGATCTGGTACCCGTAACTGTCCCCTTTCATGAGGATATTTAGGACAATGGTATCCGTATGGCCTCGCAACAGATCCGACGGTACTTTTGCATTCATGTTTTACACCTCGTCCTGTGATCTTCCATGTATAGTATATATCAAATTACTATGATTATCAAGATACTTTGATAGAAATATTATTTCCATCATCTTCCCTTGACAGCAAATAAACCGGCGGCATATAATTTAGATAGTTAGATAACTATCTAAATATCCAAAAAGGGGTGGGAAGAAAATGGCTTTAGGTTTGACTCTTAAGGCTTTGGCCGATCCGACCCGGAGGGACATTATAAAGCTACTGAAAGAGAAAGATATGACTGCCGGGGAAATCGCTGATTGTTTTACCATTTCCAAGCCCAGCATCTCCCACCATTTGAATATCTTGAAACAGGCAGGCCTGATCATTGATGAACGACAGGGACAGAATATTTATTACTCCCTGAATACCAGCGTCATGGAAGAACTGATCCGGTGGCTAATGAATGTCACCCGGAAGGAAGGAGGAAGCGCGGATGAAAGGAACCCCGATTAAAGTTCACTGGTGTCTTTGGCTGATAGTCGCCCTTACCTTGGTCCTGGCTACAGCCATCTATCCAAGTTTACCGGAGCAAGTACCGGTTCATTGGAATGCTGCCGGCGAGGTAGACGGTTACGGCTCCCGGTTCACCGGTGCTTTTGGTATTCCCTTGTTAAACCTGGGGCTGTTGCTGATGATGAAGTATTTACCGGCCATCGACCCCAAAAAACACAACTACGAAAAATTCAAAGGTTTTTATGGCATCTTTATTTGGATTATGGTCTTATTCATGACCGGACTCTATCTCATCACCATCGCCTGGGCCTTGGGCTACCGTCCCAGCATCCCCTTGTTTACCAAGCTGGCCCTGGGCATCCTGTTCATGGTACTGGGTAATTACATGGGGAAAGTGAGGCCCAACTGGTTTGTCGGATTCAAAACCCCTTGGACCCTGGAAAATGAAGAGGTCTGGATTAAGACCCACCGTTTGGCCGGTCCCCTGCTGTTTGGAGCGGGGCTGATTACCCTCTGTCTCGCCTTTGTCAATCATCCCAGCTCTTTTTGGATTGTCATCGCTGTCATCATGGTAGCCAGTTTTGTTCCCGCCATCTACTCCTATTTGCTCTATCACCGCCTCACCAAAAACTGAGCCCCAGATTCAAAAAAGGGTAGCGTCTTTTCATAGACACTACCCTTTCTTTTCGGCCAAACTGTATTTTTTTCCCGGAGTCCGTTAAACCAAACGACCAAAAACCACCTTATCAACCTCCAGGAAAGCACTGCTTCCCGACAGTTTGGAAATCTGAATCCTGGCTGCCGCAGTACCGGGAGGTGCCTGCTCGGTAATACCCGTATAGACTAACCATTGAGAGGAAGCACCACCAAGTCTAGCAAACCCAAAGGTAACCAGGTTGAGGCCTACGCCAATCTCCCTGCCCCGGTCATCCAACCACAGCACCTTGACCAGTGCATCACTGAAAGCAGACTCAAGGGCGGACCTGCGAACCTTAAGACCGCAGTTAAACAAAAAGCAGTGCCCGGCAGCATTGGCAAGGGGAACATCCTGAAAAATTACTCCCCCGTCTACATCAATAATAGCCACTGAAGCTCCTTCGTAAGAGTCAATTGAACCTTCCACTAGCGCGTTCACAAAGGTCCAACCCTCTTCACCGTTTTCAAAACTGGGATTCTCCACTAAGTTTGCGGTACCTGCCCTGGCCAAAATAACCTGATCTAATTTAAAAAAGCTATCTTCCTCTGTTACTCCCGGGTTGAACAAGATACGGGCAGTTACTGCACCGGCGGGGGCTGGACCGGTCAAATCCAGATAAGTTAGATAGTTATCTTGCACCCCCAGTGTACCAATGGGAAGATCAATGTTTAGCCCAGGGGGACCGATGGTATTCCCTCCCTGATCGAGCCAGAGGACGCGGACCAGCAGCGGAACACTTATTCCCTGGGCAAAGGCTCCGAAACTGAGCACGTAAGAAGAATTAGCCGGCTGGTTATCAATAGGCACATCCTGGCTAAGGGTACCCCCGGTGGATGTGAAAGCATCAGCAACTCCTTCCAAGGGTGCCACAAAATTTGGTTGAAAAGTAGGCCCGGACCAATCCGTTAAACCGGCTTCAAAACCGGGATTGTTGACCAAGTTACCGGTCTTGACCGGAACTAAAACTACCTGATCTAAGGATACAAACGAATCTTCCTCCGAAAAAGCTTTACTGAACAGCAGCCTGGCATAAGCGGCTTCCTTAGGCGGGCGGTCAGTAATATTAAAAAAGGTGACCCGGGCATTGCTGGCGTTAGGATTGTCAGTTGTATTCGGAGGAATAAACATTCTAAGACCGGTGCCAATAGGATCCCGTTCAATGTCCAGCCATATTACTTCCACGGTAAATTTAGGTTGTTCATTGCTCACCACATTAAAGCTCAAAAACAAAGGGCTGTTGCAAAGGCCCTCCAGGGATACATCCTGGAACAAAAAAGCTACGCCGGTAAGAAAGTTAGCCACCTGAGTCCCCTCAAAAGGAAGTTCGTTACCGGCAACCACATTATCGCTGGCGGTCCAGCCG
>JAAYOX010000126.1 GCA_012520135.1 Clostridia bacterium | reverse complement strand
TTCCCCCACCATGGTCAGCCTGCAGGACCAAAGCCAAATCCAACAGTGTTGCTTCCAACTCAGTAAACTGGTTATCAGGTCTCAGCATGTGCAGGATGTTTTCCGCAGTGCTATACTCCTCCTTGGGACTATGAATAATAAGGCTGCTGTCATCATGGTAATGGATGTGGGCCTGATAGCCGTAAACTGCCAGTAAAGGGAAACAGGCAATCAAATGCAAGCACTGGCGAAGAACATTTTTGATCGAAATATCATCCGGCTGATCGTCATAGCTGTACAAGGCAAGAACACTTCTTGCCAGGGTATTCATCATATCCCTGCTGGGAGCTTTCATGATAATGTCCCGCACAAAACTTCTGGGCAGGGTGCGATAACTGGCCAGCAGTTCCTCGAATTCCTTCAATTCATTCTCTTTTGGTAAATCTCCGAATAGCAACAGGTAAGTAGTTTCCTCAAAACCCTGGCGTCCCTCATCTAAAAAACCCCTAACCAGGTCCGCAATATTAATACCCCGGTAATAGAGTTCCCCCGGAATATGAACCAGTTCATTCTCATCAATATAATAAGAATGTACTTCCGCGATCTCCGTTAGGCCCGCCAGCACTCCCTTGCCGCTGACATCGCGAAGTCCTCTTTTTACCTGGTATTTATCATACAGTTGGGGATCAATATAGCTACACTGCTGCGCCAATTGACTCAATTTTTCCAGCATCATGGCATCAAACCTTTCAGTATCCTTTTATGCTTTAAATTATTACTTCATTATACCATTGCCCTTATGCTAAAATAAAGACCTTTTTACAAAAATACAATTTATCTACAAATAGCGAAGGGTCTCCATGGCAACGAAGCCCGGAGACCTTTACTTATTAATAAACCGCTTAAAACCAAATTAATTAGCTTTTTGTATACAACCCGGGACTCCCCACAATATAACACGGGGAGTCTTTCTCAGGATCTTTATCTATTGTATACCTCGTCCACCAATTCAGTAGTATCCCGCTTGTTGGGGTACAGGTAAGTGAAGATTAAGAAGCTTATTAAACTCAAAATCAAACCTAAATAGATTGGATCGAAATTAAAAAATGGAATTATCTTTCTTTCTACCAGAAGCACCCCAATACTACCCATAATTAAAGAGGCTAGGGCACCCTGCATGCTGGCCTTTTTCCAGTAGTGGCCAACAACATAAGGAATAAAAGAACCGCCTGCTCTTAAGGTAAAGGAGAACATCAAGAGGCTGATTATATTACCCTTGTTAGTCAGAGCAATAATCATGGCCCCGAGACCTACCACAGCCATCGCAATTCTGGTCGTAATCAGGACTTGCCTGTCAGTAGCGTCTTTTTTGAGATAGACACGATAAATATCGTTACCGAAGATAGAACCGGCTCCCAATAAGTCGGAGTCAGCACTGGACATAGTAGCCGAAATGATACCGGAAAATAATAGCCCTACCAATATAGGAGGCATTGTTTGGATGGCCAAAACAGGCAAAGCATAACGGGCACCATGGGTCATAATTTGATCAGCATTAATAATCCCTTGTGTCACCAACGATAAAGCAATCAAGCCGAGCACTGCCGGAATAAAGGCATAAACAAAATTTATAATGGCAGCAAGAATAGAACCTTGGACAGCCGCCTTGTCATCCCTGGCAGCATAGTACCTGGATACGGCTTCCTGTCCCACCGTGAATGAAGCCGTATACATTACAACCAGGGCAATGATTGTTTTCCACCCTATACCGCCCGTAAAACTGAACTGTTCCGGGGGCAAGGTAGCTACAACCTGATCCCAGCCTCCTACAGCTGACAGGGCATAGGGTATGGCTGCGGCCATGCCAAATACAATCAAAAAAGCCTGTATGAAGTCCGTCAAGGTAACACTCCATAAACCACCGAGAATAGCATAAATCGTGACTATGATGGATACAACAATCACTGCTGCACTGTAGTCCAAGCCGGTCATCACGGAAAGGACTACTGATGAGGCGATGAACTGGGAAGCCGTTAATCCGATTAGGGGTAACATCATAATGATGGCTGTAATGATCCCCGGTGCCTCACCTTATCTTCTCCGGAAATATTCGGGAACAGTCTTTACCATTGCTGCCCGCAATTTAGGGCCGATAAAAGCTAAAATGACAAAAGTCACTCCCATGGTAATAACATACCAGGCAGCACTTAAGCCCCAATTCCCGTAAGCCTGCTCTACTACCCCCAAGGAACTGCCTCCGCCGATTTCCGTAGCCGCCAATGTGCCGGCCAAAAGCAGCGGTCCTAAACGCCTGCCGGCAACCATAAAGTCTTCATTACTGGAAACCTTCTTGGAAGCATACCACCCTACCCCCAGCATTGCCAGAAGATAGATAATCACAATAGTCATTACAGTGGCGTTCATAGTGTTCCTCCTTTTTAGGATTTTTTCCTTTTGTCCCGGCACCTTAGTCTGTCAAAAGTCCATATATCACCCCTTTCCCATGTTATATGAATCTTTTCTATAATGAGACTTCAAATACTTTTTAGAAAATTCCTGAATTTAATGTTTAAGCAATTAAAAATAGAATATAATAGCAAGAAATTTTAAGTTTCCCAGCGGCAATTCCAGGTAAAAGCAACTGAATTCAAATAAACCCATAGCATTCAACTTGCTTTCCTCACCTTAAGCTTTCAGCCCGCCAGTCATCATGAGAAGACAGAAAAGTTTAAGCAGTACCAACCCAAATCGCGTTTCATATTCAGCCTTTGATTAACCGCTATGACGCTTATGGGATACCAACAGGAGGATGAAAACCAGGCTGATTAATTTTCAGATCAGCAAGATATAGTTTGTCAATAAACAAAAAGGTCTCTACAGCAGCGAAGCATAGAGACCCCAGCAGGTTGTCGGCAAGTATTAGGCTAATGACTGGGCTACCATTTCCGCCAAGTCCATGGCAGCCATCTTGCCTTCTTCATCTTTAGCTTTCAGCCCATCTGTCATCATGGTGAGACAGAAGGGACAAGCAGTACCAATCACATCCGCTCCGGTAGACATGGCCTGTTCCGTCCGGGCATCATTAATGTTGGTACCGATGGTTTCCTCCAACCACATGCGCCCGCCACCGGCACCACAGCAGAAGCTCTTGTCATGGTGACGAGGCATTTCTACCAATCTGGTCCCGGGTACCGAAGAAACTACTTGCCTGGGAGCGGTGTAAATATCATTGTAACGCCCCAAGTAACACGAATCATGGTAAACAACACTCTTACCCAAATCACCGGAAAGTTTAATCTTGCCGGCGGTGATCAAGTCGTTAATAAACTGGGTGTGATGAATAACCTCGAAATCGCCTCCCAGTTGCGGGTAGTCGACTTTGAATGTCTGGAAGCAGTGAGGACATTGGGTGATAATCTTTTTGACACCATAGCCTTTCATGGTTTCGATATTTTCCTCAGCCAGCATGTTGTACAAATATTCGTTGCCTAACCGGCGAGCGGAATCGCCGCAGCACTTCTCTTCCACTCCCAGAATTCCGAAGCTGACACCGGCAGCCTGTAGGATTTTCACCATGGCTTTTGATACCTTCTGGTTCCGGTCGTCGAAGGCACCGGCACAACCGGGCCAGTAGAGATATTCTACATCGGGATTTTCATCCAAAGTAGTGACCCCCAGGCCTTCTGCCCAATTGGCCCGATCAGCATAGCCGACTCCCCATGGGTTAGCGTTATTCTCCATATTGCGGAAAGCCAACTGCATCTCTGCCGGAAACTCACTTTCTGTCAAAGTGAGGTAACGTCTCAGTTCCATGGTCTTGTTAATATGCTCGATCATGGCCGGGCACTGCTCCTGACAGGCACGACAGGTAGTACAAGCCCAAATCTCGTCCTCAGTAACTACATCCCGAACCAAGTTTTCTTCAAAGTCGGCAATAGCCTCCGAGCCGGCTGCTACTTCCAGGTGAGCACCTTGCTTGGCTAAAGCTTCCCTGGCTGTTACCAGATGAGGTGCCTTGGCATGAAGATGGGTACGCATATTCTGCACCATCTGCTTAGGAGATAATGGTTTGCCTGTGAGATAAGCAGGGCAGTTGTCCTGGCAGCGGCCGCAGCGGACACAAGCATCAAGGTCAAAAAGGTGTTTCCAGGAAAAATCCTCAATCTTGTCTGTCCCGTAAATTTCAATATCCTCGTCCTCAAAATCGATAGGCGTCATCGTTCCATGGGGTGTCAGAGGACTGAAGAATTGATCCGCAGGCATCAAGATAATATGGATTAACTTGGAATAGGGCAAATAAGCAATAAATGCCATTGCCAAAAACATATGGAACCACCAGAGAAACTTGTGCAGGAATTGCTGAGCCTCCAAACTCATGCTGCTAATCACTAAAGACACCAGATAACCAATGGGCTGCCAGGCAAACCAGGGATCCTGGGTGGCGGAAATACGCAAGCCTTCAACCACAAACCCCGTTGCTATAATCACACCGATCAAGAGCAAGGCGATGCCGTCATCGTTCCGGTTATCCAACCGGTCAGGCTTGGTAATATACCGGCGCCAGGCAAAAACAATGACACCGGTTAAGGCAGCCAGACCGGCAAATTCCATAGCCAGGGACAAAACCAGATAAAAATTGCCGTAAAAGATTTGCAAGCCCAGGTCAGCCTGCAGGAATACCACCGTAGTACCGAAAACCATCACTACAAAGCCCCAGAAGATCAGGAAATGCATCCAGCCGGGCAGCTTATCCCTCAGAATTCGTACATGCCCAAAGCTTTGGGTTACCATAGTCTTCAGTCGCCGTCCGATTTCATCGGTTCTCAGTTCCGTTTTCCCTAAACGCCATAATTGGTACTGCTGGTAAAAACCGTAAACGAAAATTGCTAACGCTACTGCAAAAACCGCATAGAGCCATAAATGTCCTGATATATTCCAATACAGTTCCCTTGTTGCCACTTCGCCGGCGGGTACCATTGGGGATCACCCCTTTCTCATAATTAAGCAAGTCATTTTATAAGAAGGGTTGCCGCACCACCTGCTATACCAGGCGAACCGGCAACCCTATCCATGTCTGTTGTCAGTGGTCATCACAGTACAGGGTCATCAGAGGCCCCAAAGGATTAGATGCACCCCGACCACCGACGACCAAAGGCAGCAGACTGTTTAGGACACTACTTTTTTCAGTTCCTCTTTCAGCACCGGAACTACCTGGAACAAGTCGCCTACAATACCGAAATCGGCTACTTTGAAGATATTGGCTTCAGGGTCCTTATTAATCGCTACAATCACCTTGGAAGAACCCATACCGGCCAAATGCTGGATAGCTCCTGAGATACCTACGGCAATGTACAGAATGGGAGAAACTGTCTTACCGGTTTGCCCCACCTGATCGCTATGCTCTCTCCAACCGGAATCAACCGCTGCCCTGGAAGCACCTACGGCGGCACCCAGCAAATCAGCTATTTCTTCCAACATGGCGAAGTTTTCAGGACCTTTCATGCCACGACCGCCACTGATGATGATCTCTGCTTCGGTCAGTTCGGCACGGCCGGTAGCTTTCTCAATAATCTCTCTGATAATAACCCGCAATGCCTCAGGATCAATTTCCACCGGGACTTGAACTACTTCCGGACCCTTGCTGCCTGCCGGTTCAAAACTGCCTAAAGCATTGGGGCGGAAAGTTGCCATCATTATGTCACCGTTTTTCTCAACAGTGGCAAATGCTTTACCTGCATAAATCGGTCTGGTAAAGACCAATTTATCCCCTTCAACTACAGCCGCTGTGCAGTCGCTGGCTAAACCGGCTTCTACTTTTTGAGCTAAGCGAGGTGCCAAATCTTTTCCAACTGCAGTATGACTTAACAATACATAGTCAGGCTGCTCTTTTAACAGGATTTTACCGATAACATCACTGTAAGCACCGGTAGTGTAATTAGCCAGTTTCTCATCATCGGCTACAAAAATCTTATCTACGCCGTAGGAAGCCACTTCGTCAACCAGGCCTCCGATATTTTGACCGGCAATAACGGCTGCGTATTCTGCCCCCAATTGGTCGGCAAATTGGCGCCCGGCACCCAAGACTTCATAGGTAGCTTTTCTTAAAGCACCGTTCTTCTGTTCAACAATCACAAAGACTTTGCCCATGATTTCCCCTCCCCTATATAACCTTTGCTTCTTTAGTCAGGAATTCGATCAATTGACTTACCGTCTCAGCAGGTTCGCCCTCAACAACCTTACCTGCTTGTCTGGCTTCCGGCAATTGATAGCCTACCACTTTCGCTTTAGCTTCTTCTGCCGGCAGTCCCAGATCCCCAAGACTTACTTTCTTCAGTTCTTTCTTCTTGGCTTGCATGATGCCCTTCAAAGAGGGGTAACGGGGTTCATTCAGGCCTTTTTGAGCAGTAACTACTGCCGGTAGCGGTACTTCCAATACCTCTACGGAACCGTCTCCTTCGCGATGGCAAACAACTTTACCGTCTTCCACTTCCAGCTTGGTAACTACGTTGGCCTGGGGCAGTCCCAGTACTTCTGCCAACCTTCCCGGTACTTGGGAACTTTGGTCATCGATAGCTACCCAACCGGTGAGAATCAGGTCATATTCCATTCCTTCCAGCACTTTAGCCAGCACTTTGGCCACCACATAATGATCTGCTCCTTCCAATGCAGGATCATTTACCAATACAGCCTTATCGGCTCCCATGGCCAATGCCTGCCGCACAGCTTCCTGTGCCTTGTCACCGCCCAAGGATACGATGGTGACTTCTCCTCCCTTGGCTTCCTTAATCCGGATTGCTTCTTCCACAGCAAACTCGTCATAAGGGTTCATGATTAAATTGACGCCCTGGTCATTGACCTTGCCGTCGCCGGTAAGTTGGATTTTGGCTTCGGTATCAAAGGTCTGCTTAATTAACACTACAATGTTCAAAAGGAATCCCTCCTTAAATTAATATCTGATTATTGATTGAGCCGCAAACCACTTATTACGCCGCTTCTTAACCTCCTTCCCCCTCAGGCAAAAAGCTGTTTGGCAACCACGAGCCTTTGAATCTGGTTGGTACCTTCAAAAATCTGCATTATTTTGGCATCCCGCATATATTTTTCTACGGGATAATCCCTGATGTAACCGTAACCACCCAGTATTTGCACCGCTTGGGTAGTTACTTCCATAGCTACGTCCGAAGCAAACGCTTTGGCCATAGCCGCCTCTTTAGTGAAAGGCAGTCCTTGTTCAAGCTTGCATGCGGCCTGGAATACCAGGTGCCTGCCTGCTTCCACTTTCATCGCCATATCGGCCAACATATTCTGCACCGTCTGAAAATCACCGATGGGTTTCCCAAACTGTTGCCGTTCTTTGGCGTAATTCAAGGCTGCATCAAAAGCAGCCTGGGCAATGCCGATGGACATTGCCCCCACACCGGGTCTGGCTAAATCCAATGTTTCCATAGCCAATACGAAGCCCTGGCCTTCCCGGCCCACCAAATTGTCGACGGGTACTCGCACTTCTTCCAGAATGATTTCTCTGGTATCGGCTG
>JAAYOX010000125.1 GCA_012520135.1 Clostridia bacterium | reverse complement strand
TAGGGCATTACGCCAGGAGCTTTGAACAAGAAATCGGGTATAGAGCCTTGGCCATTGCGCGCACATTATCGCAAATGGAGGAAATCCAACAAAACGTGGGTAAGCCCGGTGGCAGCGAAATAATTCAGCCTATTGCAGAGAGAGCCCGCCTTGTTACTAATGTGGAATACGTAGTAGTTTTGGACATGGAAAAAATCCGGTACTCTCATCCGCTGGAAGCTTTTATCGGCACGGAGTTCGGTGGCGGCGACGAAAGTGCCGCTTTTGCCAATCATGAATATGTATCCAGGGCCGAGGGTGTACTGGGGCCTTCTATCCGGGCATTTGTCCCCATAAAGACCGATGAGGGAACCACTCAGGTAGGAGTAGTGGTAGTAGGCATCTTAACTCCTACTTTATGGCAGATTTTACTGGATATTCGATGGGAGATTTACTTGTCCTTATTGGTAGGGCTCCTGGCGGGAATGATGGGGTCAATCTATTTGGCAAGGGATATCAAAAAGACTTTATTTAATTTGGAACCCAGGGAGATTGCCCGTCTTTTGGAGGAAAGAGTGGCCATCCTGCAGTCCATGGAAGACGGTATCATTGCCATCGACCGGAATTACAGGATTACCGTTTTTAACGAAGCTGCCAAGCGCATCATTGGGGTGTCCGGCGATGTGATAGGACGCCCAATCCTGGAGGTTATTCCTGATTCCAGGTTGCCCAGGACTGCGAAAACAGGGGAGGCTGTTTTTAACCAAGAACGCCCCATTGGCAAGTCTGCTATTCTGGCCAGCCGGTTCCCCATTAAAGTTAAGGGGGAAATCGTAGGAGCTGTTTCTTTATTCCGGGATAAAACGGATGTCCACCGCTTAGCTGAAGAACTGACCGGTGTGAAACAATTTATTGAAGCCCTGAGGGTTCAAAGTCATGAGTATATGAATAAGCTGCATACCATTGCCGGTCTTTTGCAATTAAAACGGTACCAGGAAGCAATTGATTTTGTCTTTGCCGTAAGCGAAGAGCAGCAGGAACTGACTACCTTTTTGGGAAGGAATATCAAAGATTACAGTGTGGCCGGTTTATTGCTGGGGAAATACAGCCGTGCTAAAGAACTGCAGATTGATCTAGTCATAGACCGTGCCAGTCAGATGAATGAACTGCCGGAGCAAGGGGATAGTGCTCCTTTAGTCATTATTTTGGGTAATTTATTGGAAAACGCCATGGAGGCGTTGAGGGATATGCCTCAGGAGAGAAGGAAAGTATTTTGTTCTCTCCGGCAGGAGCAAGATAGATTAGAAATTCTGGTGCAGGATTCCGGTCCGGGAATACCGGTGGACGTACAGAATAAAATATTTAATCAAGGTTTTTCCACCAAAGGTCCCCAAAGGGGATATGGCTTAGCTTTAGTAAAACAAACAGTGGATAACTGGGGCGGTCATATCCACCTGGAGAGTGTGGAAGGCTCAGGCACCACTTTTAAGGTTAGTTTACCTGTGGGTATAGGAGGGTAGCGGTATGATAGGAATTGTTATTGTAGAAGATGATCCAATGGTATTAGAAGTAAACAAACAATATATTGAAGCAGTTGGCGGTTTCAAGATTTTAGGAACTGCCGATCATGCCGCTGAAGGTTTGGAATTGGTACGCAAGTTCCGGCCTCAGTTGCTTCTTTTAGATATCTTTTTGCCCGATCAAAAAGGAATTGAAGTGTTGCAGGAAATGAGGCGATTGAATTTGCCTACGGATGTTATTTTGGTAACGGCCGCCAGGGATGTAGAAACCATCCAGCAGGGTTTTCGCTATGGGATTGTGGATTATATTGTAAAACCCTTTCGCTTTGAACGGATTAAAAGTTCTTTGGAATCTTACCGGGATATGTATTACCAGTTGCAAAAGAAGGAGGCTCTTGATCAAGCGGAAATAGATGATATGGGACTGGGTAAAGTTAAAATTGTAGAGGAAACCTTACCCAAAGGTCTGACGGAAACAACTTTAAAACAGGTCATGCTCTTTTTATTAAAGGGAAGGAAAAGCTACTCGGCTGAAGAAGTGGCTTCAGAGGTTGGCCTGTCACGGGTAACGGCACGAAGATATTTGGAATATTTAGAAAAGACAGGCAAGGCTGAATTAGAGCTCCAGTACGGTTCTGTAGGGAGACCGGTAAATAGGTACCGGATTAAATAGTTTTTTCAGAAAAGGTGAAACCTGTGACTGCGAAAAGATATTTTGTCTGTTTTTTTGGATTAATAATCCTATTTATAATTACCGGTTGCTACCAGCGGGCGGTGGATCTGGAACAGGTAAGTCATGAGGAGCGAATTGTGATTAAATTTTCCCATGTGGTAGCCGAATCTACCCCAAAAGGCCAAGCTGCCAATCGCTTTGCCGCTTTGGTCAAGGAAAGGACCGGGGGTAGAGTGGAGGTCCAGGTTTACCCTAATTCGGTACTGTATAAAGATGGAGAAGAAATGGATGCTCTGTACCAGGGCCAAGTGGAGATGATTGCTCCGGCAACGGCTAAGGTGGCTGAACGTTTTCCCTTGTGGCAGATCTTTGACTTACCTTTTCTGTTTTTTAATGAGAAAGAAGTACACCGGGTAATGGACGGCGAAGTTGGCCAACAGCTGTTCCAAATGCTGGAACAGCATGAGGTTAAGGCTTTAAGTATGTGGGACAATGGTTTTAAGCAGATCACCACTACAGTGCCCTTGCGTGGATTGGAAGATTTTAAAGGAATTAAATTTAGAGTCATGCCGGGCAGTATTGTGTTGCAGGGACAGTTTCGCCAATTGGGTACTGAATCGGTACCTTTAGCTTTTAATGATGTCTACCGGGCTTTGGAAGAAGGCAGGGTTCAAGGAACAGAAAATTCAGCCTCTAACATCTATTCCAAAAAGTTTTATGAGTTGCAGCCCTACCTGACTATCAGCAATCATGGCTATCTTGGCTATGTTGTACTAGTAAACGGGTCATTTTGGGACAGTCTTCCGGACGATATTAAGTTAATTATCGAGGAGACTATGGATGAGGTAACTCAATGGCAGCGGGAAATGGCTGCCAAACAAAATGAAGCGGATTTGGAAGCCATTTTGGCAAGCGGCAAAGTAGAAGCCTGGTGGTTGACTCCGGAAGAAAAAGAGCGTTGGCGTCAAATGATGCTGCCTGTCTATCGTGAGTTTGAATATCTGGGGGGTGGCAAAT
>JAAYOX010000124.1 GCA_012520135.1 Clostridia bacterium | reverse complement strand
AGACCATTTTGGAAGCTGCCGAGAAAGCAGGAATTCATATTCCCACGCTTTGTTATTTGGCGGAGGTCAACCAGATTGGCGCTTGCCGGATTTGCCTGGTTGAAGTGGAAGGCTCCCGTAACTTAACGGCGGCTTGTACCGCGCCGGTAGCACCGGGGATGAAAGTTTATACCAACAGTCCCCGGGTCAGGAAAGCTCGTAAAGCCAATTTGGAGTTGTTGTTGTCGGACCATGATTACGATTGCCCCTCGTGTGTCAGGAACTTGAACTGCGAGCTCCAGAGCTTGGCCCAACAACTGGGCATCCGGGAAATCCGGTTCCGGGGGCAGCACAATGAGCATCCCAAAGATCTATCAACACCGGCTTTGGTAAGGGATCCCGGCAAGTGCATTCTCTGCCGTCGCTGTGTGGCTGTTTGCCATGAAGTACAGACGGTCAAAGCCATTGTGCCTTTGGAGAGGGGATTCACTACTGTTATTGGGCCTGCTTTTCAGGAAAATCTGTCTGATTCTACCTGTGTCCAGTGCGGGCAATGTGCTTTGGTTTGTCCTACCGGTGCCATTGTGGAAAAAGAGTACATTAACCCTGTTTGGGAGGCTTTAAGCGATCCGGCTAAGCATGTGGTGGTTCAAACAGCACCGGCTATCCGGGTGGCCATCAGTGAGGAGTTCGGCGGGGAGCCGGGTGAGATTTCTACCGGCAAGCTGGTGGCAGCCTTGCGCAGGCTGGGTTTTGACAAAGTGTTTGACACGGATTTTGCCGCTGACTTGACCATCATGGAAGAAGGCAGCGAATTCCTGCAGCGGTTGCAGGAAGGAGGTACTTTACCTTTGTTGACTTCCTGCAGCCCCGGGTGGATCAACTTTATTGAGACATTTTACCCGGAATTGCTGCCTAATTTGTCGACCTGCAAATCACCCCAGCAGATGTTTGGGGCTTTGGCAAAAACTTATTATCCCCAGAAAGCAGGGATCGACCCGGCCGGTGTAGTCAGCGTCTCCATTATGCCTTGCACAGCTAAAAAGTTTGAATGCCGGCGTCCGGAGATGCAAGACAGCGGCTACTGGGATGTTGATTATGTTTTAACTACCCGGGAACTGGCCAGGATGATTAGGGAAGCAGGCATCGATTTTGCACGTTTGGAAGATGAGGAATACGACGATCCCCTGGGTATTTCCACCGGTGCTGCTTTGATCTTCGGCGCTACCGGCGGGGTGATGGAAGCGGCGCTTCGTACCGCATATGAATTGGCCACCGGTACCGAACTGACCGAGATTAATTTCTACGATGTCCGTGGCTTAAAAGGAATTAAAGAAGCGGAAGTAGATGTAAACGGGACTACGGTCAAGGTGGCGGTAGCCCACGGTCTGGGGAATGCCAGGCAATTAATGGAACTGATCAAGACGGGCAAGGCTGACTATCATTTCATTGAAATAATGTGTTGCCCCGGTGGCTGTATCGGGGGCGGAGGGCAGCCTATTCCTACTACCAGGTCCATTAGAGCCAAACGGATTGAGGGTATTTATGAAGGCGATGAAGCCATGACCCTGCGGAAGTCCCATGATAATCCTGCCATCAAGCAGCTTTACCAAGAATTTCTGGGGCAGCCCCTGGGAGAAAAATCACACCGTTTGCTCCATACAACTTATACACCGAAAAATAAACATTGAGGGGTAAAACTGATCGATTCCGGTGCCTGTCAACACAAGGCACCGGAACTTTTTATTTTGTTACTTGCTTAACAAGCCTGCATGCTGTATGATATAGATCACTGAATAATCAAAATAAAGAGAAAATAATAAAAACAATTAGACTAAAATTTGCTCCCAGGAGAGGGGGGACATAAGTGGGAATCGATTTAAATTGGCTTTATGAACAAGCCGAGCGGAAGTACAACCGGTTTTGTTCCAATTGGGAGTGGTTCGTGACAGGTCCCGGGGTAATTATGAACGAAGTTGCTCCGGAAAAAGCTTTTGAACGGGTTTACCAAAACTAGAAAAACCGGATTTTGGGCATGTAACATGCCCTTTTTATTGTCCGCTGAAAGGCTAAGTAGTATAATGATTGTACGAAGTTTCACATATGCTATACCTGGAGTGATGGATAAATGGCCGGAATCGTATCAACTAAGGTAGGTTATTGCCGTAGTTGTTTTGCTTGTGTCCGCAACTGCCCGGTTAAAGCTATTAAGGTGGAAAACGGGCAGGCCAAAGTTGTACCGGAACTCTGTATTTCTTGCGGTCATTGTGTTAAAGTGTGTGCTCAAGGTGCAAAAACCATCGCCGGCTTGCTGCCTCAGGTGGAGGGATGGCTACTTGGGGGAGAATTGGTAGCCGCTTGTTTGGCTCCTTCATTTGTAGTGGAATTTGCAGCTTATTTACCGGGCCGGATCATCAGTGCTCTGAAAAAGGCCGGCTTTTGGCAAGTGTATGAGGTGGCATTTGGTGCGGACCTGGTCTCCAGGGAATACCACAGGCTTTTAACTGACCGGGAATGGGAAGGGCCTTGCATTAGTACTGCTTGCTCTGCAGTGGTCAATCTGGTGGAAAAGCATTATCCCCATTTAATTCCCGCTTTAGCTCCCATTGTATCCCCCATGTTAGCTGCCGGCAGGTACATAAAGAAAAAGTATGGTGAAGAAGTTAAAGTAGTCTTTATCGGTCCGTGCATTGCCAAAAAGGAAGAAGCAGAAAACCAGGGACCGGGCCGGGGAGTGGATGCAGTGCTTACTTTTGACGAATTGCACAGTTTGTTGGACCGGTACCGGATTGACATCGACCAAGCGCAGGAATCATCATTTGATAACCCTCCCGCCGGATTGGGCAGAATCTACCCCTTGGGGGGAGGATTGCTAAAAAGTGCCCGGGCGGAATATGATTTGTTGCAATCCGAGATTATTGTTGTAGAGGGAAAAGATGATTGCCTCCAGATGTTGGACGCTTTATCCCGGGACGGGGGCAAAAGACGGTTTATTGATGCCTTGTTCTGCGAGGGATGTATTAATGGGCCCATGATTAGCTCTAATCCGGGTCTTTTTAAAAAGAGAGAGCTGGTTGTATCTTATTACACCCGGCTGAAAAATGAAGTCCTAAAATCCGCCCCAGAATCCGAAATGGAGGTCCCCCTTTCACGGCAATTTTTGAGACGTGATCGTCTCCTGCCGGAACCTGATGAGCAGGAGATTAAGGTAATCCTGGCCGAGTTGGACAAGTTTACCCGGGAAGATGAATTGAATTGTGGTGCTTGTGGTTACAGTACCTGTAGGGAAAAGGCGGTGGCTGTTTACCGGGGACTGGCAGAAAATAAGATGTGCCTTCCTTATCTGATAAATAGGCTGGAAGAACATAATTTGCGGCTGCGTCAGCAACTTAAAGGTCAGGGTGATAATTACGGTTTTATCGGTAACAGCCGGGCCATGCAGGAGGTAAGGGGGTTAATTGCCAAAATCGCCGCTACTGACTGCACGGTCCTACTTAGAGGAGAAAGCGGCACAGGTAAGGATTTGGCGGCTAAGGCTATTCACCGGCACAGCCTGCGTAGTGAGCAAACATTTGTGGTCATCAACTGCGCCGCCTTGCCGGAAAATTTACTGGAAAGTGAGTTATTCGGCTACGTTAAGGGTGCCTTTACCGGTGCCTTCCAGTCAAAAAAGGGCTTATTTGAAGAGGCCCACGGGGGAACTATATTTTTGGATGAAATTGGTGATATCAGCCCGAGTATCCAGGGCAAACTGCTGAGGGTCTTGCAGCAAGGAGAGTTTTTCCGCATCGGCGACAGTCACCCCAGGCAGGTGGATGTCCGTGTTATCGCAGCGACTAATCAGGATTTGGAGAAAATGGTAGAAGATAAACGCTTTCGTTTGGATTTGTTTTACAGGCTGAATGTGGTCAGTATAACGCTGCCCCCTTTGCGGGAAAAAAGAGAAGACATTCCTTTATTGGCAAAACACTTCCTAACCATTTTTAATGAAAAGCACGGCAAGAATTGTACCGGGTTTGACCATGAGGTAATGAAGCTGTTGGAAATGGCTCCTTGGCCGGGGAATGTCCGTCAATTGGAGAACTTGGTGGAGAGGGCTGTTATACTGTGTGATGGGCCAACCATTACCGGGAGAGAGTTGCCGTCCGACTTTCAGGAGGCAGCCGGGCATGATGCCGTCCGGTCCGGTTACCGGGAGGCGGTTCAGCGATATGAAAAAAAGCTTGTGGTTGAGGCGTTGCGGGAACATGGATGGGTGCAGGCGAAGGCGGCGGCAGCTTTAGGGTTGAATAGGAGTACTTTGCATGAAATCATGAAAAGATTAGACATCAAGAAATAGCTACGTTTTTGGCCCCAATTCAGCCCACAGATTAGCATCGATTTTGCCATTGACTACAACTATGTGTTCAATTTTTCGAACATATAGTTCAAAATATTGAATTGTGATGGATAGCTACTATGTAGGGTTGGCGGGCTTGAGCTGCAATGATGTTCAATAATTTGAACAAACAGTTGGCTTCGAAAGGGTGGCATGAAAACTGTCCGTAGGTGAAAACACTGTCGCGGCAAGCCGTAGCCGCTTTTTTTATGGGTAAATACTATTGGTATAAATATTGCAATAATAATAGCCAAACAATTGTTACCTGCAGCTGGGATTCACGGAGAGTAGTCTCAAAAGCAAAGGGGGGCAATAAAGTGGCAGTAGTACTGAAAACCAGGGAAAGCGGTGAAGGAAGCCCGGTTCAGCGTGACTTGCGTGTAGTCTGTTCACCGGAACAATTAAACCGGCAGTATCAAAAGTGGGAATGGGAATATAATTGCCTTCGTTCCAACTGGGAGTGGTTTGTGAGTGCCCCACAGGAAAAGGACACCTGGCAGGCTGCCAGCAATCGTATTGAGCAAAACTAGGTATTAACCGGCCCTGCCGGAGATACAAAGCGAATAGTATTGAAGTGAGGGTTGGGAACAGATCCCACCCGGATGTGCCCAGGCACATCCTTTTTTTTTGTTCAGACAGGCCTGTGCAGATTGCTTTTTCCTGCCGTGACTGGTAAGATTTTGCTGAGTAATGAGGACAACTTGGAGGTGTTGTTGTGAAACGAGCATTGATCAGTGTATCGAACAAAGAAGGTATAGCTGAACTGGCCCAAGAACTGGTTGCATTGGGCTTTGAGATTATTTCCACGGGAGGAACTGCCGCTTTTTTGACTTCAGCCGGAATGTCTGTTACCGAAGTCAGTAAGGTCACCGGCTTTCCTGAAATGTTGGAAGGAAGAGTCAAGACTTTGCATCCCAAAATCCATGGAGGTATCCTGGCGCTACGAAATGAAGACCATTTGAGCACTTTAGAGGAACATGGGATTAGTCCTTTTGATTTGGTGGTAGTCAATCTATACCCTTTCAGGGAGACGATTAACAATCCCAATGCCGGTTGGGATGACGCTATTGAGAATATTGACATTGGAGGTCCTACGCTCATCCGGGCTGCCGCTAAAAATCACCGTTATGTTACTGTTTTGGTTAATCCAAACCGGTATAGTGAGGTAATAACGCAACTGAAAGAACATGGGGAAGTATCCCAGGAATTGAGAAAAGAATTGGCTTTGGAGGCATTTCAGCATACGGCGGCATATGACGCGGCTATTGCATCCTATTTTGCCGATCATACCGGTGTAGCCGGTTTTCCACAGGAATTATTACTCCAGGGTCATTTGGCGCAAGAACTTCGTTACGGGGAAAACCCTCACCAGAAAGCAGCATGGTATCGCGGTGGAAAACAATCCGGACCGGTGTTGGAGCAATTGCAGGGAACGGAACTGTCTTTTAATAACTTGGTGGATTTACAGGCGGCCTGGGATTTAGTACAGGAATTTGATCGACCGGCTGTTGCTATTATTAAGCATACAAATCCATGTGGCGCCGCTATCGCCGGTGTATTGTCTGAGGCTTATAAGAAGGCCTTTGATGCTGATCCAGTATCAGCCTTTGGAGGAATTGTGGCATGTAACCGCAAGGTGGACAAGGAGACGGCAACAAAAATGGTAGAGACCTTCCTGGAAGCTGTGATTGCTCCCGGATTTGATGAGGAAGCACTGTCTGTCTTGTCAAGTAAAGCTAAACTACGGCTGCTGGCCTGTAGTTCTGCCGGTCAAAATAGAAAGGTTATAAAACAGGTGTTTGATGGCTTTCTGGTACAGGAAGCAGATGTGGAAACGGTACCCCCTGAAGATTGGCAATGGGTTGCAGGGGAAGAAGAGTGCCTGGATGATCTGGTTTTTGGTTGGAAAGTAGTGAAGCATGTCAAATCCAACGCTATTGTTGTAGTGAAAGATGGGATAACCTTAGGTGTGGGTGCCGGTCAAATGAATAGGGTAGGAGCGGCGGAGATAGCTTTGAAACAAGCCGGGGACAATGCCAAAGGAGCAGTACTGGCTTCCGATGCCTTTTTCCCTTTTCGGGATACGGTAGATTTGGCCGCTCAGTATGGCATCAAAGCCATTGTACAACCGGGAGGATCATTGCGGGACCAGGAATCCATCACTGCCTGCCAGGAACACGGTATTGCCATGGCCTTCACCGGTCGACGGCACTTTAAACATTAAACAACGCCCATCCCCAAACCGGGCTCCTCTGAAGCCCGCGATTAAAACCGACTGGCTTCCTGTTGACAGTCTGCGATAGTTCAAGGCTGTCTCCGGTAGCTACTTATAACGGAAGGCAATAGTGTTTTACGGAGCGGGCGTTGGGCCACAGCCGCCGGCAGCTTGCTGCCGGTAGCGGCGTAGGCACTCCGCCGTAGCGAAGTAAATACTATTGCCTGGTACAACCACTGGTACAATAAAAAACGGGTGACAGCTTGATCGCTATCACCCGTTTCGTTGTATTGGTTTTAGAATACCGGCACTACCGCACCTTGGTATTTTTCTTCCAGGAATTGCTTCATTTCCGGGGAAGTCAACACTTCATCCAACGCCAGAATTTCAGGACGATTTTCATCGCCCACTCTAACTGCGATGACGTTTTTGAAAGTGTCAGCAGCCATGGAAGTGGGGTCTTCCATTACAATGGCATCTCTTGCAGGGTTGAGGCCTGCGCCGATAGCGTAGTTGCCGTTAATGACGGCAGCAGTAGCGTCTTCCAGAGCCCGAGGTAATTGAGGAGCTTCCAGTTCAAGAATCTGCACTTTAACATGGTATTCGGTAATATCAGTTACAGTTGCAGTCAGACCGACACCTTCCTTCAAGGTGATAATCCCGTTGTCCTGAAGGAGCCACAAAGCTCTGGCTTCGTTGGTGGTGTCATTGGGAACGGCAATCCGGTCTCCGTCTTTAAGTTCAGAGAGATCTTTGATTTTCTGGGAGTAAAGTCCCAAGGGTTCAAAGTGAACTGCGGTAGTCCAGGTTAAATCCATATTGTTTTGTTCTTTAAATTCATCCAGGTAAGGAACGTGTTGGAAGAAGTTGGCATCCAGAGAGCCGTCATTTAGAGCAATGTTAGGAGTGGTATAATCGGTAAATTCCCGAATATCCAATTCAATGCCTTTTTCCTGGAGCAGTTCCTTAGCTTTTAACAGAATTTCTGCATGAGGCTCGGGGGTGGCCCCGATAATCAACTTGACAGGTTCACTACCGGCATCCCCGTTTTGTTGGCTTCCTTGATCAGCGGGAGGTGTTTGGCTTCCTCCACAGCCTGTCAATGCAGCCAGGGCCAGTCCTAAAATCAACAATAAAGCGGTTATCTTTCTTTTGTTCATAGTTTCTCCTCCTCACAGGTGATGAAATGGTTATCTTTTGTCCAGACGAGCGGCAATTTTGTCACCGATCATCTGTAATACTTGAACAAGCACAATCAAGACTATAATCACAATAAACATTAATTCTGTTTCATAGCGGTAAAAACCGTAACGGAGTGAGACGTCCCCCAGACCACCTCCTCCGACAAAACCTGCCATGGCTGAGTAGCCAATCAGGGTAATGGTGGTAATGGTAGCTCCGAGAATTAGGGAGGGCATAGATTCAGGAATCAGTACCTTGCGGATAATCTGCATAGGACTGGCCCCCATAGCTAGGGCAGCCTCTATCACCCCCCAGGGAATTTCTTTCAATGAACTTTCTACCATTCTGGCCACAAAAGGAATAGCGGCCACTGTCAAAGGAACAATCACTGCCGTAGTACCGATAAATGTACCTACGATCCAGCGGGTAAAAGGAATTAGAAAGACTAAAAGAATGATAAAAGGAATTGAACGTCCAACGTTGATGATGATTCCTAAAACAAAGTTTATCAATCTGTTTTCGGTAATATGGCCCGGGCTGGTAATGACCAGGATAATTCCCAAAGGAATGCCGAAGATATAGGCCAGTACCGTGGAGACAGGAACCATATACAATGTCTCCAGTAATCCTTTCCAGACCAGTTGTAACATTTGCTCCCAAGGCATCTACAACACCTCTATTTCCAGATTTAACTTGCGCAAGTAAGCGATACCTTGTTCAATATCTGCTTGTTTTCCCAATAGCTGAACAGTTAAAGTGCCTACGATCTGATCTTTGATATGGTCAATATTGCCATAGAGAATATTAGTCTTCAGGTTAAAGTCAGTTACTAGGTTGGACAGGATAGGTTGGGCGGCTACGTCACCCAGAAAGACAATCCTCAGCAGGCAGCCTCCGTTGCCGTTTTGCTTTAATACTATTTCTTCAGGTACGTCAATTTTGATCACCGTATTAATAAACCGGCGTGCGGTAGCTGTTTGAGGTCTGGTGAATACCTCTAGAACAGGACCGGATTCTACAATTTTGGCATCGTCTATGACGGCTACGGAATCACATATTTCTTTTATGACATTCATTTCATGGGTAATAATCACGATGGTTAAGTTAAACTTTTTGTTGATATCCTTCAAAAGCTGCAAAATTGATTGGGTAGTTTGGGGATCCAAGGCTGATGTTGCCTCATCACAAAGAAGAACCTTAGGGTTATTAGCCAATGCCCTGGCAATCCCTACCCGCTGTTTTTGTCCCCCGCTCAGTTGGGATGGGTAGGCATTAGCCTTGTCTGTTAATCCTACCAGTTCCAAAAGTTCCTCAACCCGGTTATTAATTTTGTCTTGAGGATAACCTGCAATCTCCAAAGGAAAAGCGATATTGCCGGAAACAGTTCGAGACCAGAGTAAGTTGAAATGCTGAAAAATCATCCCAATCTCACGACGGGCCACCCTTAATCTGGCGGGGCTTAAGGTGCCCATATCAATACCGTTTACCTCAACTTTGCCGCTGGTGGGACGCTCCAACATATTAATGCAGCGAACCAGAGTGCTTTTGCCGGCACCGCTCAAACCGATAATGCCGTAGATTTCGCCTTTTTTCACATGGAGAGAAATACCGTTTAGGGCTGTTACTTGTCCGTTACTGCTTTTAAAAACTTTGCGTAAATCGGTAATTTTGATCAACTGCGTCACCTACCCATAAAAAAACTCCCTGCATAAATTAAAGACAGAGAGAAATAAACCTTGTCCTACTCTCATCTGCCAGATGCAATACATCCGCAGGAATTGGCACCGTTCCTCTTCCTGTCAAAATAACAGGCAAAAGGTGGTTGCCGGGTTTCACAGGGCCAGTCCCTCCACCTACTCTTGATAAGAGTAAATCCCTATTGCATTTGCAAATACTATAGCACATACATAGAATAGGGTCAATATTTTTTTGGACAAACACCCTTTAGTACTGCAAAGAGTTACAGGAAATCACTCTTTGATGCCGAATAAAAAGGTAACGCCAAATTTAGGAAGGGTCAAGGAGGAATGATCATGTCTTACCAAAGCAAACTTAAGGATCCTTTCATTGATGCATTGTTTGAAGCGATTCTCGCCTTAGAGGACATACAGGAGTGTTACCGTTTTTTCGAGGATATTTGTACGGTGGCAGAGCTAAAGTCTTTGGCCCAAAGGTTGGCAGTGGCTAAAATGCTAGACCAGGATTGCACCTACACGGCTATCGCAGAGTCTACCGGTGCCAGCACGGCAACCATCAGTAGAGTGAAACGTTCTCTTAACTATGGGGCCGACGGATATAAATTAGTTATTGCCCGCTTAAAAGAGATTGACAGGAGCAGGAAACAATGATACCATTGCGTTAATACTTTAACACGCTAAAGAGGTGTAGTGAATGGTAGTTAATCCTGCTATCTGGCAAATCCCTACCGGAGTGAGAGATGTATTGCCTGGAGAGGCTCAAAGAAGACGTTGCCTGGAAGAAGGACTTTCCGACTTATTTGCTTCTTGGGGCTACCGGGAGATTATTCCTCCCAGCCTGGAGTATTATGAACAATTGAAAAGCAGCAGTTCTGAGGAACAACTATATAAACTGATTGATCCCAATGGACGTATCTTAGCTTTAAGACCTGATTTAACCACTCCTATCGCCAGAATGGTAGCTACGCACCTCAGTCATGAACCTTTACCGATTCGTCTTTATTATTTCGGCAATGCTTTCAGGTATGAAATTATTCAGGCGGGCAGACAAAGGGAGTTTTACCAGGGCGGTGTAGAGCTGATCGGCGCTTCCGGTACCGGGGCTGATGCCGAAGCTATTGCGTTGGCCGTGGAAGCCATTAAACTGGCCGGTGTTACTGATTTTCAGGTGGGCATTGGCCAAGTAGCCGTAACCCACGGTCTGCTGGAGGATGCAGGGGTGCCTCCTCATCTAATTAAAGAGTTCAAGCTGTTGATGGCTCGTAAAGACTACGTGGCATTGGAAAACAGGCTGTCTCAATTGGGCTTGGCTCAGGAACGGAGACAGGAAATGATTGAAATTTTGGCTTTAAGGGGCGGCATTGAAGCTTTGCTGGAAGCAAGGGCGTTAGTGCGAACGCCGTCCATGTTATCGGCCATCGACGATTTGGAAGCTGTCTACCAGGCCTTGGATGCTTTAGGCCTGTCAAAATATGTGTTTTTTGATTTCAGTATTTTGCGGGATTTGGATTACTATACGGGCATTGTTTTTGAAGGCTACGCCGCCGGGTTAGGTTACCCCATTTGCGGTGGAGGCCGGTATGATGGTTTGTTGGGCCAGTTTGGGCTGGGAGTTCCTGCAGTCGGATTTGCCATGGGCATCGACCGGTTAATGCAGCTCTTGTCAACTGTCGATGAAGAAACCATTGATGCTTTTATTATCGGTGGCAGTTTACCCCAACGATTGGTGGAAGCAGCCCGCCAAAGACAGCAGGGCCTTAAAGTAGAAGTAGATATATTGGGAGTTTCGCGTGAAGAGGCATTAGCTTATATGGCTAACAAACGGATAGCCAATCTCATTCAACTGGGGGAGGTGCGGGAGGATGTCTAGCAATCTTTTAACTATTGCTCTGCCAAAAGGGAAACTGGGAGAGGAAGCGATAGCAGTTCTTGGTCAGGCAGGTCTGCCAATCGAGGGGTTGAAGACTGATTCCCGGCAACTTCTGTTTGAGTATCCCCAGGAGAATTGTCGTTATATTATTTGTCGTCCTACGGACATTCCGGTATACGTGGATCACGGCGCCGCCGATTTAGGAGTTGTAGGTAAAGATACTATTGAGGAAGCAGGAGCGGATGTATTTGAGCTGGTTGATTTGAAATTCGGGTTTTGCCGGTTTGTGGTAGCTTTGCCGGAAACTTCGGCTCAGGCTATTATGGTTGAAGGAAAGCCCGATTTAAGGAAGCTAAACCATAAAAGAGTTGCTTCCAAGTTTCCTCGGGTAGCGGAAAAATATTTTATGTCTTTGGGAATGCAAGTGGAAGTGATTAAGCTCCATGGCAATATTGAATTGGCCCCAAGGGTGGGGTTGGCAGAGATGATTGTGGATATAGTTTCGACAGGGAGAACCTTAAAGGAAAACCAGTTGGTAGCGGTCAGTGATATTTTCAGCGCTACTGCTAGGCTGATTGCTAATCGGGTAAGCTATCGAATGGAATACCAGCGATTGGAACCACTGGTTCAAAGGTTAAAGCAAGTAGTGGGAAATGGGGGCTAACCGGTGTTAAAAATCATCAAAAGCAAAGATCCTTTGGTAGAAGAACTAATCAAGGCAGGACAAATCGGCGGTGAAGAGGTACTTCCCCAGGTAACGGAGATTGTTCAGTCTGTGCGGCAAAGGGGAGACGAAGCACTTTATGAATATACCGAGCGTTTTGACGGAGCAGATCTTAGACTGACCGGACTTAAGGTTACCGGCGAAGAAATCCAGGCAGCTTACCACAAAGTTTCGCCTGAATTTTTAAAGGCCTTACGGCAAGCTAAAGAGAATATTCTCCGGTTTCATCAACAGCAAATGCAAAAATCCTGGTGGCAGTTAGATGAAGTAGGTAATATGGTGGGACAGTTGTACCGGCCGTTGGCCAGAGTAGGTCTCTACGTGCCCGGGGGCAGGGCTGCTTATCCTTCTTCTGTCTTGATGACTGCCTTGCCGGGAGTAGTGGCGGGAGTCGAGGAATTGGTAATGGTATCTCCTCCGAGTAATACAGGGGAGGTCAATCCTTTTACTCTAGTGGCTGCCCATGAAGCTGGAGTAAAAGAAATCTATAAACTAGGCGGAGCTCAGGCAGTGGCAGCCTTAACTTATGGTACGGAAACGATTGCTCCGGTGGATAAAATTGTAGGACCCGGCAATATTTATGTGACTATGGCCAAAAAAATCTGTTATGGTGACGTGGATATCGATATGCTGGCAGGGCCCAGTGAAATTCTGGTGGTAGCAGACGAAACCGCCAACCCGGTTTACTTGGCGGCAGATTTATTGTCTCAGGCCGAGCACGATCCCATGGCCAGGGCAATCTTAGTGACCCCGGAAGAGGGATTGGCTAAGCAAACGGTGCAAGAAGTGGAAAGACAATTGTCCCTGCTGCCCCGGGCTGAAATAGCCAGGGAATCTCTAGACAATAAAAGTGCCGTGATTTTGACTTCTGATTTGGAGGAAGGGATGGAACTGGCCAACCGGTTTGCTCCGGAGCACCTGGAACTGTGCCTAAAGGAACCTATTACCTGGCTGAGCCGGGTTAAGAATGCCGGCGCTGTTTTTCTGGGGCACTACTCCCCGGAATCTTTAGGTGATTATTATGCAGGGCCTAATCATGTGCTGCCTACCGGTGGTACCGCCCGTTTTTCATCACCTCTTAACGTAGATATGTACTTGAAAAAGACCAGCCTAATCAGCTATACCAAAGAAGGTCTCCGTGCTGTGGCAGCGGCAATTGAAGAATTGGCATCAGTGGAAGGATTGGATGCTCATGCCAGGGCCGTTACAGTGAGGAGGGAGTAAAGAATAAGGGGTGGGAAACTATGGGCAGAAAGGCGACGGTGAAAAGGGAAACAGGGGAAACTAATATTTGGCTGGAGTTGGACTTAGACGGTCAAGGGCTGCTTACCGGCAAAACGGGAGTAGGTTTTTTCGATCACATGCTTCATTTGTTTGTTCGTCATGGTGGCTTTAACTTAAATCTTGAGGTTAGCGGTGATTTGGAAGTGGATGCCCACCATACTGTTGAAGATTTAGGTATCTGCCTGGGCAAAGCGTTTAACCAAGCTGTAGGGGATAAAAGAGGTGTCAACCGTTATGGCAGTGCCTGGGTACCAATGGATGAAACCTTAATGCTGGCAGTGGTGGATTTGAGCGGCCGTCCTTATTTGGGCATGCAGGTTTTACTGCCCAGTCCAAAAGTAGGTAGTTTTGATACGGAGCTGGTGGAAGAGTTTTGGCGGGCATTCGTGAACCACGGAGGAATTACGTTGCATATCAAGCAAGAGACCGGTTCCAATACCCACCATATCATTGAAGCCGTATTTAAAGCTTGTGGCAGGGCATTACGGGAAGCGGTGGCTCTGGATCCCCGGGAAGCAGGGATTCCTTCCACCAAGGGACTTTTATAAGAATACATTCTGGAACGGGGGAAAAAAAGTGTTAATTATTCCGGCAATCGACTTACGGGAAGGGCAGTGCGTACGCCTGATCCAGGGTGATCCCCGGCAAACTACCGTGTTTTCAGATGATCCGGTGGAAATGGCCAAACAATGGGTTGATATGGGAGCACCTATGCTTCATCTGGTGGATTTAGACGGGGCTTTCGTCGGTGCACCCCAGAACTTGGAGGTCGTGCACCAGATCGCGGAGGCAGTTGAAGTGCCTTTACAACTGGGGGGCGGCATCCGCAGTATGGAAATGGTACAGAAGGTGATGGATGCGGGGGTTGAAAGAGTCATTTTGGGCACTGCCGCCATTGCTGAGCCGGATCTGGTCCAGGCAGCCTGCCGGGAGCATGGAGAGCGGATTGCAGTGGGCATCGATTCCAAAGACGGTTTAGTAGCAGTTGAGGGCTGGGAATCTACGGTGGAGAAGACTTTTTTGGAACTAGGCCAGGAGGTCAAAGATTGGGGAGTGACCCGCATTATTTTTACTGATACCCGGCGAGACGGTACTATGAAGGGTCCTAACATCGAGAGTACCCGTTTAGTAGCGGAAAAATTAGGATTAAAAATAATTGCTGCCGGTGGAGTCTCAGACATGAACGATCTCTTTTCCTTGAAGGAATTGGAAGCCGTAGGACTGGAAGGTGTTATTATAGGCAAAGCCCTTTATATGGGGACTGTAGATCTGGAGGAAGCCATTAGACTGCTCAAATAACCGGCAGGGGTGAAGGGATGATGAAAAAAATTATTCCCTGCCTGGATATTAAAGGAGGCAGGGTAGTTAAAGGAGTTAATTTTGTAGGCTTGAAAGACGCCGGAGACCCGGTGGAATTGGCTGCTCATTATGAAAAGGCCGGAGCCGATGAATTAGTCGTTTTGGATATTCAAGGTAACTCTGCCGAAAGACCTATGATGCTGGAGATCATCAGGAACATCAGGTCTAATCTCTCCATACCCCTTATTTTTGGAGGCGGTTTACGCACAGTTCAGGATATTGAGCTGATTCTCAGCGCAGGAGTTGACAAAGTGTCCGTTAATACTGCAGCGGTACAGCGGCCGGAATTAATCAAGGAAGCAGCCCAAAGTTTTCCCCGGGCAGGCATCGTGGTTGCCATTGATGCCAAAAAAGTTGGCATTGAACAGTGGGAAGTGTGTATTAGCGGTGGGAAAAAAGGAACAGGTATTGATGCATTGGCTTGGGCAGAAAGGGTTGCTTCACTGGGGGCGACGGAGATCTTATTGACCAGCGTTGACCGGGACGGTACCCAGGATGGTTATGACCTGGAATTAACTCGCCTGGTGCGGGAAAGAGCCGGGATTCCGGTTATTGCTTCAGGAGGGGCCGGCAGTTTGGAACACTTGTACGAAGGTCTGACCCAGGGACAGGCGGACGCCGTATTGGCCGCCTCTATTTTCCATTACGGGAAAGTTACAATTAGGGAAGCTAAAGCTTTTCTTGCGACAAAGGGCCTGGAGGTGAAACTGTGAAAATCGATTTAAGCAAAGATTTTGTTGAACAATTAAAGTTTAACAGCCATGGTTTAATTCCGGCCATTGTCCAGGAGGTGGATACGGGAGAGGTATTGATGTTGGCTTA
The DNA here is from genome assembly GCA_012520135.1 of Clostridia bacterium. Lineage (GTDB taxonomy): Bacteria > Bacillota > DULZ01 > DULZ01 > DULZ01 > JAAZDD01. The sequence goes on along the minus strand of JAAYOX010000124.1, from coordinate 1,410 downwards.
CCAGAACCGGGAAGCCTTGCTGAAGACCCTTGAAACCGGGACAACCTGGTTTTACAGCAGGAGTCGTCAGGAACTGTGGCATAAAGGTGCCACTTCAGGTCATTACCAAGAGGTCCAGGCCATTTATTATGATTGTGATGCCGATACGGTCCTGATGCAGGTACGACAGGCGGGAGCGGCATGCCATAAAGGTTACCATTCCTGTTTTCATAACCGGATCACCCCTGAAGGAGTTATCCAAGAGGAAGACCGGTCGACTATGAATGAAGCCCGCCGGCTAGGGAATATTTTAGGTGAACTGGCGGAAGTGATTGAGCAGCGAAAAGCTGAAATGCCCGAAGGCTCTTATACTACTTATTTGTTTAATAAAGGGCTGGACAAAATCCTTAAAAAAGTTGGAGAAGAAGCCTCGGAAGTGATTATTGCCTCTAAAAATGAAAAACGGGAAGAAATTGTTTATGAGGTATCGGACTTAATCTATCATTTATTGGTCCTGTTGGCGCAACAAGAAGTGGATTTGGGGGCTATTGCCGCTGAACTGGCAGAACGTAGAAAATAGCAGAACTCCTCCTCAGCAGAGGAGTTTTTGTTATAATAAAAGCCTGAGGTAAGTAGTCTGACAGCATGAAATTCAGCATAGGATAAAGATGAATATGGTAATGGGGTGACTACAATGGCAGGGAAACTAAAAGTAATGGTGTTGTTTGGAGGGCGTTCCGGAGAACATGAGGTATCGCTACAGTCGTCGAATTCAGTCATCAATGCTTTAGATAAAGATAGATATGATGTTTTGCCTGTGGGAATAACCAAGGAGGGTCGTTGGTTACTGGGCACTACCCCCGAAAGAGTGCTGGAGGAGGGATTTACCGGGGATTTGCTACCTGTCACCTTGTCGGTAGATCCTACTTTCCGGAGGTTAGTTTCCTTGGACCATCCGGGGGCTTATGAGGCCCTGCTGGCTGATCAGATTGATGTGGTATTTCCGGTACTTCACGGTACCTATGGAGAAGACGGTTGTGTCCAGGGTCTGCTGGAATTGGCCAATCTGCCTTATGTGGGCGGCGGTGTTTTAGGGTCTTCGGTTGGGATGGATAAGATCATGATGAAAAGAGTGTTTGCCCAGCATGGATTTCCCCAGGCGCGTTTTCTGGGATTCTTGCGTAAAGATTGGCAGCAAAGGCCTGAACAAATATTGGATCAAATTGAGAGAGAAATAGGATACCCCTGTTTTGTGAAACCTGCCAACTTGGGCTCCAGTGTGGGCATCTCCAAAGCCGGTGAGCGGGAAGGTTTGATTAAGGCACTTGATTTGGCCGCCAAGTATGATCGTAAGCTGGTGGTGGAGGAGAATGTAGTAGGACGGGAAATCGAGTTAAGTGTTCTCGGCAACGATGAACCACAAGTTTCAGT
>JAAYOX010000123.1 GCA_012520135.1 Clostridia bacterium | reverse complement strand
TCCTTGTCCCTTAAGGAAACCAAACCCGCCGCCTGGGCCAGGGAATTGATCCGCCAAGGGGGTAGCAATCTTTCAAATTGCGTCGCCAATGGTTCTCCCGCCACCAGGTAACCCAGCCTCAAACCCGGGAGAGCAAAAATCTTGGTCAACGAACCAACCACGATCAAATGGGGATAACCCTCTACCTCCCGGGCTACCGTCTGGCTGTTTATTACAAAATCCATAAAAGCTTCATCTACCACTAAAACAGCTCCTGCCTCTCCAGCCAAAGAAGCCAGCTTGAGCACTTGCTCTCTGGGAGTCAAAACCCCGGTAGGATTATTAGGGTTGCCGATGAAAACCAGATCGTCTTTCTCCAAGACGTGCTTAAAATTCTCGATGTCCAACGGGAAACCGGCACCGGCATTTAAATTGATCCGTAATATTTCTACCTCCGGTGGGGTCCCCTGCCCGTATTCCCCAAAAGTAGGTGCCGTCAGAACTATCCGTTTGGGCATGAAAAATCGGCTTATTAAATAAATCAGCTCCGCTCCCCCATTGCCCAGTACCACCTGCCCTGCCGGCACTCCCAAGTGAGAAGCTAATGCTTCCTTTAATTCTATTGCTTCCGGATCCGGGTAGTGGGTGATGCCGGGGAGAGCCTGCCTTATTGCATCCCAGACCTGAGGAGAAGGTCCCAGGGGATTAATATTGGCGCTAAAATCGAGGAAGTCTTCTTCCCCCAATCCGTAAAGCCTAGCCGCCTCTTTCAAATTCCCGCCATGATAGTTTTTGGCCATTTCCGTTACCTCATTTCAGTCCGCCGTTAACGAGACGAGTACAGTAGAAAGTCCAGTCCGGTCTTCTTTTCTGGATAAAGGGTTTCACTTCTTCCGGGTGATAGCCGTCTTCAGGCAGTAATAAACCCATCACCGTACCGCTGTGAGCCACATTGACTCCTAAAGCTTTAACTTCTTCGGCCCATTTAAGCATCTGGGGCAAGTCCGGTTTGGGTAACAGTTCCTGATTGGCCAGGGCACTTTCCGTGGCCCCTCTGCCGATTTTATTTAAATCCCCTGAAGCCAATCCTTCCCTGATCAGCCTCAAAGCCTCTCTTACCTGAGGCTCTTTTTTCTCATTCATCTTTTCCAAGTAACCGTCCTGGTTAAAAGCGATAGTATCTACTTCACCGCCGGGATCCGCAATCAGAATATTGATGGCCGGTGCCTCACCTAATTCCTCCAACCATTTTCCTTCCCGGTGATCAAAAAGGACCAGACCGGGAAACATGGTCCCGTCACTGGGTTCCACCATTAGGGCCAGTTCAGCTATCTCCCGGGGAGACATTTCTTGCCCCGCCAAACGACAGGCAGCCAAAACTGCCGCTGCCATGTCTGCTGTACTGCTGCCCATTCCTTTGCCGGGGGGCAAGCCGCTTTCCCGCTCAAAGCCAAGCTCCCTAACCGGTAAGCCTAATTTGGCCGCTGCCAGTTCAATAGCTCTGGCGGTTTTCGGAAAATCCGGCGGAAAGCCGGTGGCTTCTCTATTAAGTTCAATAGTGGAACCAATATCAATAGGGCAAGTTACTAAAAATGTCTTCCCATCAATAGAGCCTTCCACCAGTTCACCACATGTTCCCGGTGCCCAGGCCGTTGCCCTTAAAATCCCATCCATCCAAAACTCACCCCCACACTACTGATTAACACAGCTGTTACCATAAACAATAACTCTGCCATTTCCCCGGCGGCCCCGTAGGTATCTCCCGTCTGGCCTCCTAAAGACTTGGCCACTGCCTTGGTAAAGAAATGAACCATCAAGCCGGTAAGTACCAGCACCGGCAGCCCCTGCCAACCGGTGAGCAAGATACAAGCTGCCACCAGCAGGACGGTAGCCGCCCACAGGTTCTCTTTCCCCGTCTCCTGATCAAAAATACTGCCCAGCCCGGGCTTCTTTCTGGCATAAGGATAATTGGCAATACTGTAAACCATAGCCCAGCGGCCTACTGCCGGCATTAAAATTAATAATCCGTACTTATCAGGCCAAAACAATACCGACAGAAAACTAATCTTTAACAATAGATGGCAGGCCAGCACAATAGCTCCCATGGCACCCACATTGCTATCTTTCATAATTTCCAGTTTTTGTTCCCGGGGCCTGCCGCTTAAGAGGCCGTCAAAGGTATCCATTAGCCCGTCCAAATGCAACCCGGCAGTCAGAGCTACCAAAACTACTATGGTCAGGGTGTCCCCCGCCAAGCCTAAATGGAAGTAGTCCCCTGCCCAAGCCACCCCGGCAATAATCAGGCCCAAAGTCAGTCCCACTACAGGATAAAAGGCCAAGGTACGACCCATCTGTTCTTTGCTCACTTCATAATTGATTTTGATTGGCAAAGCAGTTAAAAAGCTTAACGCTAATAAATATGACCGCATCTTTTTTCCCCCAAGCATAATTAGGCTCACTACAGGATTAAAGTATAAAGAATCGCCCCCAGGACAGTTGCTGCCAGGGTAATGCCATACATGATGGCGATGGTTTGATGGATATGGACCATTCGGAGGGGTTGCAAAGGTTCACCCATAGTAGCTCTCTCACTGGGCTCACCAAAATAATAGTTTAGTCCCCCCAACTGCACTCCCAGAGCACCGGCAACTCCCGCTTCAATAATACCGCCGTTGGGGCTTGGGTGTTTTCGGGCATCTCTTTTCATGGTCTGCCAGACTCTTTTTAAACCCCCCGGGGTAAAAGGAGCAATTAGCAGCATCAATAAGCCGGTCAGGCGAGCCGGCAGGTAGTTAACCAGATCATCAAACTTGGCCGAGGCCATGCCCACATCCCGGTAACGAGCTTCTTTATAACCAACCATGGAATCCAGGGTATTCACTGCTTTATAGGCTAAGGCCAGGGGAGCTCCCCCAATAAAAGCATAGAACAACGGAGAGATAATGCCGTCGATAGTGTTTTCTGCCACAGTTTCCACTACGGCCCTCGTTACTTCCCCTTCATCAAGCCGGTCCGTATCCCGTCCCACGATCATGCCCACTTTAACCCGGGCAGTGACCAGATCTTGTTGAGCAAGGGGAACGGCCACCGCTGCCGCATGCTGGTGAAGGCTCTTAACCGCCAAAGAGGTGTAAAGGAGCCAAATTTCCAGGGCAATTCCTACCCAAGGATGAATATGGTAACAAACCTTCAACAATCCCCATACTACTAAATAAGTTCCGCCTACAATGACCACTACTAACAGTACTCCCCCCCATTGAAGGGAACGGGGGGAAGCACAAAAGTAGCGAATCTTCGTTTCACACCAGGCAATGGATTTCCCTATCAGCACCACCGGATGAGGCAGGTTCCGGGGATCTCCCAATAACAAATCCAGGACCAAAGCAGCTATAATCAGATAGACCAGCATCATGAATCACTGGGGCTCAGGCCCATTAATTGATATAACAGTGGCATATTAAGATGCTTCCGCACTTCTGCCGCCAATTGGTCAAAGGACTGTTCCTGATTGTGGTAAGGGAGATCTTGAGCCTCCAAGGGAGCTAATCCGTGATACCGGCGTAAGTCGTTTACCCAGGCCAACAACACTTCCCTGTTATAGAAAAGTTGGTGGAGCTGGGTACCCAGTACCGGTCTTTCACTGGAACCAAACAAAACCGGCTTGCCTTCCAGTTCCAACAAGACTTCTATCCCTGAACCAAATTCAAGGTTTCCTGACTGGAGATAGTACCCCTGTACTTCAGTCCCGACCTGCTCCTCCCACTGTTTGCCTCCGGCTGCGGTGATTTTTCCCGTAAGCCGCCGGGCCGAGGGATCAGCTGTTATGGTAGTATTTAAGTCTAATAAGTTCATCCCTTCCATACCGGTTAAACCGTCACTGCCGGTTAATTTGTTGCCCAGCAGGTAACAGCCTGCCCCGATGCCCATAACCGGTACCCCCTCGGCAACCAGCTTTTCCAATTCAGCCTGGTATCCTTTCTCTTTCAGGTAAGCCAGATCACCCAAAGGGTTAGTCGTATCAGGCACAATCACCGCTGCGGGGTATCCTATAGGCTCTCCATTCCGGACATAGCGGAGTGTCATATCCGGCAAATGATCTAAAGGATGAACATCCCCGAAATTAGCAATGCGCGGCAATTGGATAACGGCAATCTCCAAGGCCCCAGCCTGAGCACGATGGCGGCTGATGCTGGCGGAATCTTCTTCGGCAATGCCGTGTTCCAGATAAGGGATCACTCCCAGGACCGGCTTGCCGGTTCTTTCCTCCAGGAAATCAATGCCGGAACGGAAAAGATCCGGATCTCCCCTGAATTTATTGATGACCAAACCTACTACCCGGTTCCGTTCCTCCGGGGTCAGTAGATCCAGAGTTCCTACAATACTGGCAAAAACACCTCCACGGTCGATGTCCGCTACCAGCACCACCGGCAAATCCGCCATTTCAGCGACAGCCATATTCACAATGTCCCCGTCCCGCAGGTTTACTTCCGCAGCACTGCCGGCTCCTTCCGCAACCAGAACTTCATACTCAGTTTGCAGTTTTTCCAGGCATTCCTTTACTATTTGCCTGGCCTTGGGCAGGTAATCCCGGCGATAACCTTTAGCGGTCATATCTTTCAAGGGCTTGCCTAACACCACCACTTGGGCTTCCATATCGGCTTTCGGTTTCAACAGAATCGGATTCATTTCCACCGCAGGCATAACCCCGGCGGCTTCTGCCTGTAAAGCCTGAGCAATACCTATTTCATCCCCCTGGATAGTGACGTAAGAATTCAGGGTCATATTTTGTGCTTTGAATGGAGCCACATGATAACCGTCCTGCTTCAAGATGCGGCAAAGAGCAGTACATAAAATGGTCTTGCCCACATCCGATGAAGTCCCCTGGAACATTATTCCTTTTTTTCTACCCATGCATGAATTCCCCCGTCATTTAATTTTGACCGGTAGGCCGGCTACCACCAGGTACACCTGATCGGCAGCGGCGGCCACCAATTGATTGGCTTTACCATTTAAGTCCCGGAAAGCCCTTCCTTCAGCAGTAGGAGGTACCAAGCTCAGGCCTACTTCATCTCCTACAATCAGGGCATGGAGACTGCTCTGCTGAAGTTCCCCGATAAAAGCGCGGATTAATGCCAAAGCTTGATCTTCTTTGGCCTGGTCCCATTGCCAATTGATCAAATTATTATCATATAGCAAATTGGTAACCCAGCCGGACAAACTGTCTACCAGCAATACCCCCTGCCGGTCTTTTAACCGGGCCACGGCCTGTTCCGGATGAAGAGGTTCCTCAATGGTTTCCCAATGGGCGGGTCGCCGCAGTTGGTGCTGCTCCACCCGCCGCTCCATTTCTTCATCGGTAACCACCCCGGTGGCCAGATAATAGACCGGACCTTTGGCTTCATAGGCCAATTGCTCGGCGTACTCACTTTTGCCGCTGCGGCAACCGCCTATAATTAAAGTTATTTTACTTTGGGACAATCTTTTCACCTAACTTCCAACAGGTACTATGTCTTTGGAACAGCTTAAAGTTAATTTGTTCGTCATTACGAGGGAAAATACCTTTTAGCTGCTTTACTCTTTGTTTGTCACTCCCGCTTCGGCAAAGGTAGGCATCTGGGCATGACATTTCATGGCTGCATCAAAGACCATAAAGGCGATGGCCGCTCCCGTTCCTTCTCCCAATCGCATATCCAAATGCAATAAGGGTTTTAAGCCAAGCTGCTGTAACACCAGCTTATGACCGGGTTCTTGGGATAAGTGAGAAGGAAGCATGTAATCAACACTTTGAGGAGCAATAGTCTTGGCAATCAAAGCTGCCGCACCGGAAATAAGTCCGTCAATCACCACGGGAATCCTTCTGGCTGCCGCTCCCAGGACCACTCCTGCCAAGGCCCCAATTTCCAGTCCTCCTACTTTAGCCAGCACATCCAGCCCATCTTGAGGATCCGGTTTGTTCAAAGCCAGGGCTTTCTTAATTACTTCCTGCTTTAGCTTCAGGCCTCTGTCGTCAAGTCCCGTTCCCCGGCCGGTAATCTCTTCTACAGGGATACCGCTGATGGCGGCCAAAATAGCAGTACTGGGGGTAGTATTGCCGATGCCCATATCCCCGGTAGCCACCATCCTGGCTCCTTGATCAATTTGCTCCTGGACCAACCTAATTCCTACCTCAATAGCCTGGGCCGCTTCTTCCCGGGACATGGCCGGTCCTTGAGCCATATTGTCGGTACCGTTTTTGACCCGGCAGTTGTTAAGACCGGGATGTTCAATGGGCGGTGACGCCATGCCCACATCAGTGATTACAACTTTGGCCCCGGCGTGACGAGAAAGTACGTTAATACCTGCTTGCCCATTTAAAAAGCCCATAACCATCTGGGGAGTCACTTCCTGGGGAAAAGCAGATACCCCTTCCGCCACAACTCCATGATCCCCGGCCATGACCATCACTACTTTTTCCCCCGGGGAAGGAATCGGCTCCCGGTAAATACCGGCCAATTTGACTACCGCTTCTTCCAGGGCACCTAGGCTGCCGGGGGGCTTGATTAGATTGTCACTTCTTTGGCGGGCCAACCTCATACTCTCCTCATCCAAACCGTTAATCTCTCTGATTGTTTTGCTTAATAACTCCATAAATAAAACCTCCTTAAAATAGTTTAATAAAAAAAGTTCCCAAGCCAAATAGGCCTGAGAACTTTACCTTCATTCACAGTCTTCTCCTACTTCAGGCAGGTCTCCTGGCTTACGGTTCTTCCGCCCCGGACGTCTTCCCATCCTGCCGAAACCTGTTGGTCCGGCAGCAACAGTGACATCATGTCCGGTTTGTCCCCGATACAGTGATGGGTTCGCTCAAGATTCACACTTGATTCCCTATTCTCCCCCAAAGGGGGCACCTGAAAAGGTAACTATGGAATTTTGTTCTTATTTTACACCATCCCGGAAGAGATGTTAAGTATTATTTTTTGGAAATAGAATTACAATGATTGTCTCCTTGACAGATTAGTCATAGTGATGTATGTTGGGAGTAGAGGACGTATACGTCTTGATAGTGCACTAAAAACAATTGAATAAATGTTTCCGAGCATTTAAGCCTTAGAGGTTT
>JAAYOX010000122.1 GCA_012520135.1 Clostridia bacterium | reverse complement strand
TCCATCTTTACCCCGGAAGATTTTACCGAAGAACAACGGATGATTGCTAAAACTGCTGAAGATTATGTAGCAGGCGAAGTAGTGCCGGTAATCGAAGATTTGGAAGCACAAAAAGAGGGCTTGATGAAGAAGCTCATTCAAGGTGCCGGTGAATTGGGCCTTTTAGCTGCTGATATTCCTGAAGAATACGAGGGAATGGGTTTAGACAAAATCAGTTCCATTTTGATCACTGAAAAAGTAGCCGGCGGTGCTTCCTATGCAGTTGGTCATTCTGCTCACACCGGTATCGGTACTTTACCTATCGTATTTTTCGGTAACGAAGAGCAGAAAAAGAAATATTTACCCGGTTTGGCCAGTGGAGAATTAATTGCAGCTTATGCCTTGACAGAACCCAGTGCCGGTTCCGATGCTCTGGCTGCCAAAACTAAAGCGGTTCTCAATGAAGATGGCACTAAATACATCCTCAATGGGGAAAAGATCTTTATTACCAACGCCGGGTTTGCCGATGTGTTCGTGACTTATGCCAAGATTGACGGTGAGCATTTTACGGCGTTTATCGTGGATGCCGACTCTCCCGGTTTGAGTACCGGCGCTGAGGAAAAGAAACTGGGTATCAAAGGTTCTTCTACCCGGAGTGTTATTTTCGAAGACTGCGAAGTACCGGTAGAGAACGTATTGGGAGAAATAGGCAAGGGTCATTTAGTTGCCTTTAACATTCTGAACATCGGCCGTTATAAGCTGGCTGCCGCCGCTGTAGGTGCCGGAAAAATAGGGTTGGAAACCTCCGTTAAATATGCCAAGGAGAGAAAACAGTTTAACCAAAGCATTGCCGAATTTGGTCTCATCAAACAAAAGATTGGTGAAATGGCTACTCGCTTGTATGCAGCGGAATCAGTTGTTTACCGGACCGGCGGCTTAATTGATGATATTCTGTCCCACCTCGATCCCACAGCCGAAGATGCAGGCCGCTCCGCAGCCAATGCTATTGCCGAGTATGCCATGGAGTGCTCCATCAACAAGATTTACGGGTCAGAAGTAGTAGATTACATTGTTGATGAAGCGGTGCAGATTCACGGTGGTTATGGTTTTACCCAGGAATACCCTGTAGAAAGATACTATCGTGACTCACGGATTAATCGTATCTTTGAGGGTACCAACGAAATCAACAGGCTCCTGATCCCGCAAACCCTTTTGCGTAAAGCTATGAAAGGTGAGTTGCCCTTGCTGGCTGCTGCCCAGAAGCTGATGGGTGAACTCTTGGGCATGATGCCAACTCAGCCGGAAGGTACTTTGGGTGTAGAATTTGCCAAACTGGCTAACATGAAGAAAATGTTCCTGATGACTGCCGGTACCGCAGTACAGAAAATGGGAATGGCTCTAAAGGATCAGCAAGAGATACTTGCCAACGTAGCCGACATGATTATCGAGATCTTTGCTCTGGAAAGTGCCCTGATCCGTACTAAGCAGGCCATTGCAGCCACCGGCGAAGAAGCTAATCAAATGAAAATCAATATGACCAAGCTGTACGCCCATAATGCTATTCAGAAATGCGAACTGATTGCTAAGAATACTCTCGCGGCTGTAGACAGTGGAGACGCCCTGAAGACTCAGCTGTCCGCTCTGAAGAAGATGGTTCGCTTCGAACTGGAAAACACAGTTGCCTTAAGACGGGCTATTGCAGACGTTATTATCGAAGAAGAAAAATACACTTGCTAACAAAACTACCGGACCCCTCCCCAGCGAGGGGTCCTCTGCTTGTTGACAAATAGCGTAAGGCTGATAATGATTTGCGGAGCGGGCGTTGTGCCCACAGCCGTCGACAGCTTGCTGCCGGTAACGGCGTAGGGGCTTCGCTTGAGCTGCGCAAACATTATCAGCCTTACTCGGGCTGACGAAAATGGCACTTTGTCAACAGTCTGCGGACTCCTCCCTCGGGAGGGGTTCTTTTGCTTACTTTACACTGGAGTTGTAATTAAGTACAATAATGGGGTGAATATAGCTACGAGGTGAACAATCAATGGCGTTGTCATGCGGAATTATCGGATTACCCACGGTAGGTAAGACTACTTTGTTTAATCTGCTTACTAAAGCAGGTTTGGCCACCAGCGGCTTTATGACCGGCAAAACCAGTACACACACTCAATTAGCTCAAATACCCGATGAAAGAATTGACTATTTAGCCCAGATGTACAAGCCTAAAAAAGTTACATATGCTACCCTTGAAGTTACCGACGTGCCCGGTTTGGTACGGGGAGCCAGTCAAGGAATGGGTTCCGGTAATGAGTTTTTAACTGCGGTTCAGGAGGTAGATGCTTTAATCCATGTGATTAGGGCATTTGAAAATGAAAATGTCATCCATGTTGAAGACTCCATCAATATTATGAGAGATGTGGAGACGATTAACCTGGAACTATTGTTTGCTGATTTGCAGCTAATTGAAAAGCGAATCAGCAGAATTAATCAAGCCAAGAAAAAGACGAAAGAGCACCAGTTTGAACTGGGTGCCTTGGAAAAACTGCAAACAGCCTTCGAAGAGGAAAAACCTTTAAGCCAAATCCAGTTGTCCGATGAGGAAAGAGATTGCCTCAGGCATATTCGTTTTTTGACGGAAAAACCGATGATCTTGGTCGTTAACGTAGATGAGACGCAACTGGTCAATCAAGAATATCCTCAACGTGATTCAATTTTGGCCTATGCTGAGGAGAAAGGACTGCCTATTTTGGAAGTTTGCCTGCAAGCTGAAGTAGAAATTGACGAATTAGGTCCGGAAGATCAGGCCATGTTTTTAGAGGATTTAGGAATCAAAGAACCGGGCGTTAAACGAATAGCGCAAACTGTCTATGAACACCTGGGTCTTATTTCTTTCCTGACGGCCGGAGAAGACGAAGTGAGAGCCTGGACTATTACCAAAGGTCTCAATGCCAAGCAAGCGGCAGGCAAGATTCACTCCGATATTGAGCGTGGTTTTATTCGTGCGGAGACCGTTAGCTTTAGCGATCTAGTGGAATGTGGCAGTATGGCTAAGGTTAAGGAAAAAGGACTTGCCCGGCTGGAAGGCAAAGACTACATAGTTCAAGATGGAGATATCATTAATTTCCGATTTAATGTATAGCAATTTCGCTGTTGGCACCGGGTCTTTTCGCTAATATTATTGACAGCTAAATTTAATAGATGTATAATAAAAACAGAATAGACGAAAGGGGGATCGTTGAATGCCTGCTTATGATTTCAAATGTAATAGCTGTGGTAACAGGTTTACAGTCAGAGTACCCGTCCAGGAACGCAAGAATGTTAAATGTCCACTATGTGGTCAGGGGCAACTGACACAATTGTTAACTAGTATTAATATTCTTGGGGCGGGAAGGAACGGCTGTGACGTTCCCTTAGGTTCTCGTTTCACTTGAGGCTAATAGCCGGGAGGTGTAACCTCCTTTGGGGTTCCTTGAGTAGCATGTTCTTGACAATTGCTGTGATAGTTGTAAAATAATTTTAGTAATACTATTTTTAACGAAAATGTAAAGAAGGCAGGGCGACCAAGTATGCTAATCAAGGGCGAAAAAATCCGTCAACTCAGAGAAGAGCGAGATTGTTCCTTAGCGGAATTTGCGGCTAAAGCCGGTATTTCCATTTCATATCTTAGCGAAATCGAACGAGGTGCCAAAAAGCCCTCATTAAAAACCATCGAAAAGATAGCTGTGGCTTTAAATATACCAAAAAGCCAGTTGGTGGAAGTTTCCGGCGATTCCAAAGGAGTGTCTTTAGGGGAAAAGCTGCGTCTACTTAGGGAACAGAAGAAATGGACCTTATCTGAGTTTGCTCAAAAGGCTGATGTTTCCGTTTCCTATCTTAGCGAAATAGAACGAGGTAACGTATACCCTGCTGTTGATACTTTAAAAAGGATTTCCAAAGCATTGAATGTCAGCCTGCAGGACTTAATCGGCAGGGGGGGTATTCTAGGCAGCAAGCTGAAAATGGTCAGAGAAGAGCAAGGTCTGACGCAAGGGGATTTAGCCAAGCAAGCTGGAGTTTCTGCCGGTTTGGTTGGGCAAATTGAACAGGGAAAAGTGCAGCCTTCCCTACAGACGGTAGAAAAAATTGCCGAAGCAGTAGGAGTGTCTCCTTGTTACTTTTTGATTGATGATGCAGGTGTAGAGGATTTACTGAGGGCTATGTCCCCCGAACTGAGAGAGATCTTAAATGATTCTAAAGCTCAGTCGGTCTTGCGTCTAATCTGCAGTTGTACCCCTGACGAATTAAAGTTCATTTTCGATTTTATCAAGTTATATAAAAAGCATGGTAGCCAGCACTTTAAACATTAACGGTATCAATGAGACCGGTTGTCAGAAATTGACGACCGGTTTTTTTGTTATTGAGGAGGAACCATTAATTGGAAAAAGAATAAGTAATTAACAGTTTTTGTCAGGGGGTTAGATAGCCGGTGAAATATGGAATGGTGCTGGTGATCGTCCTTTTTGGGTTTTTGGGTTTGTTTAGTGCACCAAGTTGGGCCGAAACGGAAAATGTATCAATCTATTTTCGGGGAGAGGAAATAAAACTTACCTTATCAATCGACAACGGAAGGTTTTACGGCCTGTACCAAGAAATGATCAGATTGGTACCGGAGTTAGATATCTCGTGGGAACAGGATAATGCCCAGGGTGACTTAAAATGGATACCTTTAAGAGCTTTTTGGGAGGAAATCGGATTTCAGGTCAACTGGCTGCCGGAATTAGATGCGATCATTATTTCAGAAAAAACAGACAGCTATTCATTGGTAGCCGATGCTTTGGCAATCGTAGGACAGGCTGTGGCTGATGTTGATTGGCTGAAATGCAGGACTGAAAAGACTTTGCGGGAGCATCTGAGCAAGTTTTATACACCGGAGGCAGTTGAAAGAGTTTTACCTGATACGCTGGATTTTGTAAAAATTGAAACCGATTGGCATAGTTTGTGGGCTCTGGTAAATGCGGAAGCTATTGATTGGGGAGAAAACTGGTTATTACTCAAGGTGACTATCAGCGAAAAGATGGATCCCTTTTCAGCTCCGGTGAATTTCCCCGGGATTATCAAAATGCACCGGTTGGAATCCGGCTGGCGCATTGACTCTTATCGCTACCTGGCAGACTGAAACTGATTTAAACAACGAAAAGGCGGGACAGGCATGACTGAAGGAAAGAAGGTTGTTTTAGAGCGAATAACTGAGAAAGGACCAATTACTTTTGAGGAATTTATGGAATTGGCCCTTTATCATCCCCGGCATGGCTATTATACCAGGCCCGGCCAAAAGATTGGCCGGGGAGGTGATTACTATACCAGTGTTCATGTGAGCAAGATATTCGGTCAAAGTATTGGCCGCCAGTTGATAGAAATGGGATTTATTCTGGGCTGGGAAGAACTAAAGCTGGTGGAATATGGTGCCGGAGAAGGTTATTTAGCCCTGGATATTTTGGAGACCCTTTGGCAGGAGTTACCCCGGTGGGCCGGAAAAATTCCTTATTATATTTGTGAGGAAAGCGAATATCACCGCCGGCAGCAAAAACACCGCCTGGAAGCTTACTTGAATCAAGTGTACTGGATTGAAGAACCGGGAGATATTAATCAGGGTAGACCCTTTAAAGGAATCGTTTTTTCCAATGAGTTGGTTGATGCTTTTCCTGTTCACCGGGTCAAGCAGATAGGAGGCCGGTTGCAGGAAATCTATATTGGATACGAACAAGGGTCTTTAGTGGAAAAGCCGGGTGAACTATCAACCCCGGTGTTGGGAGAATATTTCCCCTTTTTGGGCTTTAAACTGCAAGAGGGTCAGGAGGCTGAAATAAATTTAAGGGCCCTCCGGTGGCTGCAGGAGGTAAGTCTCAATCTTGAGCGGGGTTTTGTTCTAACTATTGATTATGGGTATGAGGTCAATGAGCTGGCTAATCCCAGGCGTTTCGACGGTACTGTCATGTGCTATTACCAGCACCGGGCAGATACTAACCCCTTGGACGGGATAGGTTTAAAAGATATTACCAGTCACGTTAATTTTACCGCCTTAATGGAATACGGTCGGGAATACGGTTTGGAAGTAACGGGGTTTACTAATCAAATGAAGTTTTTAGTAGGATTGGAAGCAGGAAAAGAACTAGAGAATCAGGATTTAAGCCCGGCAGAGAAACAAAAACTGTCTTTGGCTCTGAAAGAGCTTTTAATGCCCGACAAAATGGGAGAACGGTTTCAAGTGTTAATTCAACATAAAGGTTTGAGTGAAAAACCTGTTTTATCAGGCCTTAAAGGATTTAGTTCTTGGTAAAAACAGAATAAATGTTGAAGATGACCGGGTGCTAAAGCCCATTTTGGGTAATAATA
>JAAYOX010000121.1 GCA_012520135.1 Clostridia bacterium | reverse complement strand
TTAGTTGGCAAACATTAAAAAGGGGTGAATAATTTGCATCGGAAACTTGTTTTACTGCTTTGGTTAGTAGTTGCTATCACAATCTTTGCTGCCGGCTGTTCCACAGCCAACGGCCCCAATGAGGTCATCTTGGAAAGTGGTGCTATCGACACCGATTACACCGGGGATCCGGACCCTCAATTGGTAGTAGAAATGAAACTGACCCCAAAAGAACGGACAGGTGTGTTTGAGAAAGTTCCCGCGAAAACAATCTCTTCCAAGGCAGAACTTGAAGTTGAAGAAGAGGATAACACAGACCGGGAAGTTGGTGAGGCTGATGCCCCTAGACCAAAAATCTAACTTATTGGATGATTTGGAAAAACGATTTCAAACTTATTTGTTCTTTTCCCAATATTATGCCGGAAAGGCTGACCCCCCTATTTTAAGTTGGTTCTACCACGAAATGGATTCCTTTTTGGGGGAGCACCCTTTAATAATACAAGGGTTGGACTTGCTCCACGAAGTTCAAGGAGAAGACAGCACTGCTTTCCGGTATGATTTTAACCGTTTGTTTGTAGGACCGGGGAAGCTGTTGGCACCGCCTTACGAAAGTGCCTACCTAAATCAAGACGGTCTCGTGATGCAGGAGGAAACATTAAGTGTCCGCAAGTATTATCGAACTGCCGGGCTAGAAATATCAGCTCTAGGCCGAGAACCTGATGACCATATCGTTTTTCAATTGGAATTTATTTGTTATCTACTGTCACAAGAGGCTCAGGCCTTAAACGGAGTAGAAGATGACCATATCAATTACTTGGAACTGTACCGGAAATTCTTTGCGGAACATTTAATGATTTGGGTACCTAAACATACCCGAGATGTGCAGGTCCACAGTCAGACTTCAGCGTGCAAAGCTATGGGATTATTGTTGGAAGGTTTTCTGGAAACGGAAAAACAGGCACTCAATTAATGACAGGAGGGAAAATTTTTGGACAGAAGAACACATGTATCCCGACGTACTTTTCTCAAAGGCGCAGCGGCCACCGGCGCCCTGGCCGGAGTTGGTAGTTTGTTGGATTTCCAGCCCGTTCACTTCCGGCATGCACAAGCCAGAACGGATATTTCTACCGAGGTTTTTCAAAATGCCTGCCCCCGGAACTGTTATGATACCTGTGCCATCTTAACTACTGTTGAAGACGGTGTAATTAAAAGTGTGACAGGCAACCCAAAAAACACTTATACGCGAGGTCGTCTCTGTGTCAAAGGCAACAGCTATCCCAGGATAGTTTATAGTCCTGACCGGATTAAATATCCTATGCGGCAAAAAGGACGGGGCAGCGGTAATTGGGAGCGGATCAGTTGGGATGAGGCGATGACAGAAATAGCCCAAAAAATCCTGGATATTAAGAAAGAATACGGCAGCACCTTACCCATCTGTCTAAATAAATACTCCGGCAATTTTAATCTGCTTAATTACGGCATTGAAGGAATGATGTCCAGCATTGGCTATACCAGCCGGGCTGCCGGTACCCCCTGTTGGCCCGCCGGAATTGATGCTCAGACTTTTGATTTCGGGACTATCTGGAACAACGATCCCGAGGAAATGGTGGATTCCAAATATTTAATTTTGTGGGGCGTTAACCCCGCCTGGTGTGCAGTCCATTCCATGCAGATAGTCCTGGAAGCCAAAAAAAGAGGCTGCAAAATAGTAGCTATTGATCCCCTTTTCTCACAAACGGCAGTTAAAGCAGACCTTTACCTGCAAATCAAACCCAGTACCGATGGGGCCCTGGCTCTGGGTATGTGCCGCTATATTTTGGACAATGAACTTTACGACGGTGATTGGTTGGTACGAAATGCGAAAGGTTATGAAGAGTTCTTCGGATACCTGAAAAATAATATCACTGTGGAATGGGCTGCCGAGAAAACAGGCATCCCGGCCAAAGTCATCGAAAACCTGGCCCATGAATTTGCTTCCGTTAAACCCGCCGGCATTTGGATTGGTTACGGAATGCAGCGACATACCAACGGAGGCCAAAACGTTCGTGCCATTGATGCTTTGGTAGCGATGACCGGAAACGTAGGCATCCCCGGCGGTGGAGCCAGATACGCCCATTTGGAGACTTGGGGATTTAATTACCATGCTATGGTCCACAGTCCCCCTGCCGGGAGCCTTGGAGACGGTGATCGACTCATTAATATGAATAACTTTGCCGCTGAGGTGCTGGCCGCCGATGAGCCCCCGATTAAGATGCTATGGATTGCCTGCCGTAATCCAATGGCTCAAGATCCGGAAACATCAGTTATGCAAAAAGCTTTTGAGGCGATGGATTTAGTGGTTACGGTAGATCAATTCATGAACGATACGGTTAAAATGTCCGACATCGTGTTGCCCTGTACTACCCTATTTGAGTCACCTGGTATTAACGTCAGCTACTGGCATCACTGGATGAATCTAAATGAACAGGCGATTGCTCCCATGTATGAGGCCAAACATGACGTGGAAATCGCGATGGAACTTTCTAAAAAGCTTAATGAATTGGAACCGGGCTCCTGCTCTTTTCCAACGGACTTAACCATGGAAGAATGGTTAGCCAATGAATTTAACGCCGGTATCTATCAATTGTTTGGTATCAATGACTGGCGTGAATTGAAAAGTAAAGGTCCCGTCAAAGCGGAAAGCCTGAAAGTCGCCTGGCAAAACGGCAGGTTCCGCACTCCTTCCGGGAAATATGAATTCTGGTCTGAAGAAGCGGAAAAGTTTGGTCACCATCCACTTCCGGTTTGGGTGGAGGAATACAAGGCACCGGAAAAGTACCCCTTCCGCTGCATCTCTCCTCATTGGAAGTTGGGTATTCACAGCCAGTTCCAGCAAACAGACTGGATGGAACAAATTAACGATAAGCCTTTTGTAGAAATCCATCCAAATGTGGCGGCTCAGTACGGTATCCATGAAGGTGACAATGTAAAGGTTTACAACGATCTGGGTTATGTAATTGTGCCGGCAAGAATTACTACAGCCACGTCTAAAGATTGTGTCGTAGTGTACGAAGCTTGGTATAAAGATAAAAACTTCAATATTAACTATACCGTCAAGGCTCTGCCTGCTGACATGGGCAGTAAAGCTACCGGTATGCCGGGCATCGCTTTCCACGATAATTTCGTCAACATTGAAAAAGTCTAAAGGGGGGATTATCAATGAAAGGACAATTGGGTTTTCTGGTAGATATAGATAAATGCATCGGCTGCCACTCCTGCGAAATGGCCTGTAAAAATCAAAACCAGCTGGATCCGGAAATACGCTGGCGCATAGTTTATCCCATGAAGGGCAACAGTTCAGTTCCTACGGAAAGATGTTTTCTGTCTTTAGCATGTAATCATTGCGAAAAACCGGAATGTATGCGAGTTTGTCCCGTAAGGGCATACACTAAGCTGGAAAACGGGATTGTATTTCACGATAAGAACCGGTGTATCGGTTGCCGCATGTGTATCATGGCCTGTCCTTATCAAGTGCCTCAATTCAATTCTAATACCAAAAAAGTAGAAAAATGCAATTTATGTGCTGAACGAATTGAGCAAGGCCTGAATCCTTTTTGCGTAGACGGCTGCATTACCGATGCCATCACCTTAATCAACTTTAACGAATTTAACGAAATTAAGGCAGAACGAGAAATTGAAGGTTTTCCAAATCCCAACATTACTAACCCATCAGTGCGTTTTATTCCCTATAAACCGGGAGTTCAGATTAGGAGGGATGTATAGTGGGTGAGTGGCCGTTAATCCTATTTACAGTATTGTCCCAGCTAGTAGTGGGAGCCGTCGGTACTCTATGGCTATTAGAAACATTAGGCAAACCCTTGAAGGGGCAAGCAGTAAAACCATTGGTTGGATCCTTGGTTATAATCCTAGGTGGCGGGCTATTAATCTCTCTCTTCCACTTAGGGCATCCTTTGCTGGCTTTTCGGGCTATAACCAATTTGGGTAGCTCCTGGTTGAGCCGGGAAGTACTTCTATTTTCCATAACTTTAGTTTTGTTGGTCCTTTATTACATGAAAATATCCGATGCTGAGCCCAACGGACGAAAAGCCATGGGAGGCCTGGCTTCCTTGGTAGCATTACTGGCCTTGATCGCTTCCGCCTTAGTTTATACATTACCTGCCCGGTCGGCATGGGGCAATTTATATCCTACTTTCTTTTTTATCATGACGGCGGCTATTCTTGGTCCTCTGTATGTAGGGCTCTTCTTAAGCCGTCAGGAAGAACTCCCCTTCAATACGGCGCCTTTGGCCGGGACAGCCGCTCTCATCTCCGGGATAGGCTTTATTCTCTACTTGTCCCTGTTGCTAAAAGGAACACCGGAAAGTTACCAAACCGCCTTGAATCTAATGGGCAGTGCCTCCTTCTGGGCAAGAGCTGTTTTGAACTGGCTACTTCCCGCCGGCATCTTATTAGCTGCTAGTCTCAAGAAAACAAAAGTAAATCAAAGCACTTTAGCCGCCCTATTTCTAATGGTGCTAATAGGCGAAGTTCTTGGCAGGGAACTTTTCTACAGTGCTACGGTGGCATTAAAAGTGGCAGGTCTTTAAATAACCAGGGGCTGCAGACCGCAGCCCCTTAACTTATATTTTGGCAATATCCACAAAGGTATCGTAAAAGGCCATTCCTTTGGCTCCTGTAGCCACTTCCCCCATATCCGTCAAAGTAGTACCGGTTAGCCGGTTCACATTAAAATCTGTATTGGGAAACCAACCTTGATAGCAGAGGACCACTTTGGGAGGCACTTCAATCGACAGTACGGCTTTAACAGTAAGCTCTCCTTTCTCATTAAAAACCCTAATCATACTGTCCGGTTTAATCCCTTTTTGTTTGGCCGTAACCGGATGAAGGTAGGCTACCGGCTCTGGATTGACCTTCAGTGCCCATTCCAGGTTGCTAAACTGGGAATTTAACCCGTGCTGGGGATGAGGAGTTAAAAACAAATAGGGGTATTTAGCACCTGGCTTTAGTCCTGGTTTCAATTCAGCCATCGCCGGTAACCCCCGGTGGAGAGCTCGCCGGGAAAAAAATTCGAACTTACCCGAAGGTGTTTTAAAGACCTTATTTTCCCAGGCAGTTTTCGGTAGATTTGCCCGTCTGGGCCCCTTCTCAAGTTCCCTCCAATGGGTAATGCCTAACAGGTTATAAAGCTCCTGGTTAAACTCCCCATCCAACAGACTTTCAGCCGATGCCTCACAGGGGAAAGCAGAGAGACCGGGTTCCAGGCTGTTCAAGGTTTTAGCTAACACTTGGGCAATTTCTAAATCACTTTTGCTTTCATAGTAGGGTTTAATAGCTTGTTCATTAAGCCCTACCCAATGATGCCAGTAGCTGGATACCACGTCTAATTCTTCAAAATGGGTGGTGGTAGGCAGAACTAAATCTGATTGCTCGGCTGTGGGTGTAAAAAATTGATCAACGGTTACGATTAGCTCCAGGTTGGACAATAATTGCAATAATTGAGCCTGATTAGCATCTTGAGAAAGTAAATTGCGGCAGGAGACCCAGAGCATTATTAGGGGCGGATCATTAACCTGAGCCAATTCGCCGGCGAATTGATTAATATTAACATACCTATTAGGTACGGGGTTGCCGGTGTTGGACTGAAAGTTTTTGATCGACCCACTATAAATCCAGGTATCCTGATGGGCATATTGAACTCCGGCTCCCGGCAAGCCTATATTACCTGTCATGGCTGCCAAAGCATTGATGGCTCTCATACTTTGCCCGCCATAAGTATGCCTTTGTAGACCAAAGCCAAGCCAGAACCAAACGGGTTTGGACGTTCCCAAAAGTTCAGCCAATTCTTCTACTACCGTTGTCTTTTGACCGCATAAAGAGATTAATTCTTTTAGATCCAGGGAAGATAAATAATCACAAAATTCCGGCCAGCCTAAAGTATGCTCCTCAATAAACTCCCGGTCTAGTTGATTATTAGCCAAAATAATTTTGGCCAGAGCCAGGGCCAATGCCCCATCACTACCGGGATTAACCTGAAGATATAAATCAGCTTTTTTGGCTGTGGTAGTATACACCGGATCGATTACTATAATCTTGGCTCCTTGCTCCTTTGCTTGATAAACATAGGGCATTGAATGTATGGCAGTCCAGGCAGGATTAACTCCCCACAGCAGCACCAACTGAGCCTTTCCCATTTCCTCCGGATCTGAAGTAGTATAAGCGCCAAAATCATAGTACTGGGCATCCAAACCTGCTGACCAACAAGGAGAACCAATGGATTGGGTAGTTGGCCCAATACTATTAAACATCCCCTCCACCGCATTATGCAAAACACCGAAATTACCACTATACTTATTTAACCCTACGGGCAATAAGGATCCGTATCGCTCCTGCAGTTCCAACATCTTACCTGCGATTATTTCCATTGCTTTCTCCCATGAAATCTGCTCCCAGGAGCCGGATCCCCTTGTGGACCGGTATAGGGGGTATTTGAGCCGTTCCGGATGATACACTCGCTGGACATAAGAGTATCCCTTGGCACATAGTTTCCCCCGGGTGTAGCCGTGGGCAGGATCCCCTTCTACTTTCCGCAGTACCCCGTTTTTTGTATAAGCCAGCATACCGCAAGCATCATAGCAATTGCGAGGACAAACATGCCTCGTTACTGTATATCCATCTTGTTGATAAGCCATGTTTTATCCCCCCATGCCCTATTCTGATCCTATCTCGGAATAATTGTCAATGGCCATTGTTCTATTATGTTTATTGGTAACACCTTCCAATGCCACTGCATACTAGTAATTAAAAGCATGTTTGGAGGTTGCTTATGGATATTAATAATCGAACAAGACAGCATGTTCATGTACACAATGGCTTGACTACCTGTGATGATGGACATTGCCATCTTCATCCCGGAGTATCCGGTCCGCCTATTTTCCGGGGTAACACCCATTTTCATCGGATTTACGGCATGACCAGTTACAATCATGGACATTTCCATTACTATGATGCTCTGTCAGGCCCGGCCGTTGGCCTGCCTAACGGAGAACACACCCATTATGTAGATTTGACCACCAGTTTTAATGAGGGCCATCATCACCAGATTGCCGGCTATACGGAAGCA
>JAAYOX010000010.1 GCA_012520135.1 Clostridia bacterium | reverse complement strand
TTTTTGGTAAGGACACCGGGGAGAAAGTGTAGGTGAAGGCAATGCGATTAAGAAATAATCTCATCGTCATTGTATGTTTGGCAGTCCTCTATTTCGGCATCGCCTACGCCATTGATAACAGACTGATAAGTTCCTTTCACCAAGTGAACTTGTACTTGTTGGGTATTAATATTATTATGGCTGTCAGTTTAAACCTGATTGTGGGCTTTACGGGACAGCTTGCCCTCGGTCATGCAGGTTTTATGGCTATCGGTGCTTACGTGTCAGCTATTTTAACTTTAAAACTGGGCCAGCCTTTTTTCCCGGCAGTATTGGCAGGAGCACTGGCTACCGGTTTGGTAGGTGTTCTCATTGGATTGCCAACCCTGAGGCTGAGGGGAGATTATTTGGCTATTGCTACTTTAGGTTTCGGAGAAATCATCCGGGGTTTATTGATTAATATTAATTATGTTGGCGGTGCTGCCGGTATGAACGGCATTCCCAAGTTAACCACTTGGACTTGGCTGTTCATTTTTACCGTGGCAACGGTACTGCTGATCAAAAACTTCATCAATTCCAGCCATGGCAGGGCCTGTATCGCCATCAGGGAAAACGAGATTGCCGCCGATGCCATGGGTATTAACACTACTTTTTATAAAGTGCTGGCTTTTAGTATCGGTGCCTTTTTTGCCGGTTTGGCAGGAGCATTGTATGCTCATTATTTCTTCTTGATTCAGCCTCAAACTTTTACCATATTGAAGTCCTTTGACGCTTTGGTAATGGTTGTCTTCGGAGGATTGGGCAGTATCACCGGTTCTATCATAGCCGCTTCGGCTATTACGATTATGAACGCCGCCCTGCAAAGTCTGGGAGCATTGCGGATGGTTATTTATGCACTATTGCTGGTGGTGATCATGGTCTTTCGTCCCCAGGGGCTGTTGGGTACAAAGGAATTTACCTTCGGGACACTGTTAAGACAGAAGGGAGGTAGCGGACAACATGATTACCGTAAACAAACTGACTAAGACTTTCGGGGGATTGACCGCTGTCTCCAATGTAGATATGGAGCTGAAGCAGGGGGAACTGGTAGGTTTAATTGGTCCCAACGGCGCAGGGAAGACTACCGTCTTTAACTTACTTACCGGTGTTTATGTACCCAGTTCGGGAGAAATTGTTTTTGAGGACAAGAGCCTTGTAAACTTAAAACCCTACCAGATTACCTCTCGTGGGGTGGCTCGTACTTTTCAAAATATCCGTTTATTTAATTCCATGACTGTGTTGGACAATGTTAAACTGGCTTATCATTGGCATAGCAAATACAGTCTTTGGGGTTCCTTCCTTCGCCTTCCCGACTACTACCGGGGTGAAGAGAAGATGAATCAGGATGCTCTGGAGTTGTTAAGTGTGTTCCGGCTGGATAATAAGGCTCAGGAATTAGCCAGTAACCTGCCTTACGGAGAGCAGAGAAGGTTGGAAATCGTCCGGGCCTTGGCGGCCAAGCCAAAACTCCTCCTGTTGGATGAGCCTGCGGCAGGCATGAACCCGTTGGAAACCAAGGAACTGATGGAGTTAATCGGTGAGATTAGGGAAAAATTCGATTTAACGATCTTATTGATTGAGCATGACATGTCACTGGTGATGAATATT